>NZ_JBGQQT010000014.1:0-69940 GCF_045528345.1 Desemzia sp. FAM 23989
ACTTCAAAATCTATTACCATGGAGTAAAGAAGTTCAAGAAAGCTGCAAATAACCCTTACTGTAATACAAAACTATTGTAGCAAGGGTTATTTGTTATATCTATATACCGTTTCATTTTGCGCTTACCATAAAAAAACCTCCTGTATATAGTGTCATGCCTTTAGGCATGCAATATTATTATACAGAAGGTTTCTTTTTTTATTTAGCTATATAGTTTGAGTGGGTCTCATACCCGCAATAGCTGGCTCTATTCCCCGCAACCACTGGCTCACTTTTCCGCACAGATGGCTCTATTTGAATGCAATATTCATAAGATTCAAATGTTAATAAATTTTGAATCTTATAGGCTTTTTATAAGTGAAGAATGTTGTTTGTTTTTTTTAAATATAAACAGTATGGTATACTTAAACAGTGTTACTTTTATAATTAGTTATGGAGGATTGTTAGTTGAAAAATAATAATAAGAAAAAACTGTTTATTACTTTGTCAAGTGGAATATTACTGTCATTAGCAACCAACCAAGATGTCATTTATGCTGTTGAAACAAATAATATAGAGCATAGTAGCAATATTAATATTGAAGTAGTGAATAACTCAATTATTATTGAAGAATTAGTAGCCTATAATATGGACGATGAAAATAAGGAAGAGGTTCAAGATTTAATTGGTCAGGTTAAAATTACAAGGATTGACGAAAAAACATATAGTTTAACTGGCAATACTTTAGATAATAGTGAAGTAACGCTTGTAATTAATGATATTACCAAATATGTAAGTCAAGCGAACGAAAACGGCTATTTTGAAATGGAAATTAAAGATTTTACTGATGATTCAACTATACAGGCTTTCATAAAAGAAAATTCGGAAATTACATATGCAGCTACGCTACAATTTATTGAATATTTCCAAGAATTAGAGATAATTAAAAATGGATCAAATTTAGAAAATTCAAATAGTAATGAAAATGTTGAATTAAAAGAAGAAACTTTTCCAGAAGTAGAAGAACCAGTAGAAACACCTGTTGAAGAAGCTACTCCAGAAGTAGAAGAACCAGTAGAGAGACCTGTTGAAGAAACTGTTCCAGAAGTAGAAGAACCAGAAGAGACACCTGTTGAAGAAGCTACTCCAGAAGTAGAAGAACCAGAAGAGACACCTGTTGAAGAAGCCACTCCAGAAGTAGAAGAACCAGAAGAGACACCTGTTGAAGAAGCCACTCCAGAAGTAGAAGAACCAGAAGAGACACCTGTTGAAGAAGCTACTCCAGAAGTAGAAGAACCAGAAGAGACACCTGTTGAAGAAGCTACTCCAAAAGTAGAAAAAACAGCAGAAACACCTGTTAAAGAAGCTGCTCCCGAAGCAGAAGCACCAAAAGCTAAAATGGCTACAATGTCAACTTTTTCACTAGCTAGCACAGTTTCTACACGATCTGCTATAAATGGAGTTTATACTGTTCAGTCTGGAGATTCACTTGGAGCTATAGCAAATTCCTTTAACCTTTCCTTAAGTCAAGTATTACAGTGGAATCCTCAAATAAAAAATGCAAACTTAATTAGTGTAGGACAGAAAATTAATGTAACTAAAGAGGCATACAACAAATATCTAGAAGATAATAAAGGGAATAATCAAGCACAACCTCGTCCTTTTAAAACCAATCAAGAATTTATAGATTTTATAGCTCCTTTCGCTGTAGAAATAGCAAATGCTTATGGTAAACCACAACTATATGCTTCAGTAATGATTTCGCAAGCAGCGCATGAAAGTAATTTTGGTAAAAGTTTATTGTCATTACCTCCTTACTATAATTTGTTTGGAATCAAAGGAACGTATAATGGTGAATCTGTACCTATGGGAACTTGGGAAGACCTTAATGGGAATATTTCTAACATAACAGCTAATTTTAGAGACTATCCTTCTTACTATGAATCAATGATGGATTACGCTGATTTACTTAGAGGCGGATTATCTAGTAATTCTAATTTTTATTCTGGAGCATGGGTAATAAACACAAATTCTTATCAAGATGCCACTAAGTATCTTACTGGAACATATGCAACAGATACAAAATATAATATCAAAGTGAACAATTATATAGAGCAATATAATTTAACTCAATACGATACAAAAATCGTAGATTCAGATGTGGAAAATACTATTAATGTTTCGTATGATGCTTTAGTTTCTTTGAGTGGCTATACCATAGATACAAAACCTTGGGGAACTCCCGGCTATCAAATGGTAGATAAGACAAACACTTATTTAGGTTCTAGCGTGCGTGTTATAAAAGAAACAACTAATAGTAAGTATGCTTTGATTTCATATAATGGAACTGTATTAGGATGGGTAGACAAAAAAGCTTTAGAAATTTCTTCAGAAATAAAAGATGTGGATTCTTCTGTACCCGTTGATTATAAGGCAGAGATTTCTAAAACTGGTTATTCAATAGATACTTTACCTTGGGGAACTTCCGGTTATAGAACGATAGCTAAGTCTACTGATTATATTGGACAAGAAGTAGATGTAGTTAAAGAAGCTAAAAACGGTTCTTATTCATTAATTTCATTAAATGGTGAGTTGCTGGGCTGGATCGATAGTAAAGCTATTGCGTTTTATGATGTTGAAACAGATATTTCTTCTTCTCATGATACTTTATACAATGCAGTTATAAGCAAAACAGGATTTTCTGTTGATACAAAACCATGGGGAACAAGTGGATACCATACACTTAGCAGTACTTCGGATTATTTAGGAAGAACAATTCAAGTAGTGAAAGAAACTAATAATAAGAATTATGTATTAATTTCTTATGACGGAGAGTTACTAGGATGGGTAGATAAAAAATCACTAAGAACTTTTGAAGTTGTAACGAACGTAGCCTCAACTCAAGCTGTTTCTTATAACGCTACAATTGGTAGTACTTCTTACTCAATCGATACCATGCCATGGGGAACGGCTGGATATCAGACAATTGCTAAAACTAATGATTATGTAGGCGCTGAAGTTAAAGTTATTAGAAAAACTAATAATGGAAACTATGTACTCATCTCTATTAATGGGGAACTATTAGGATGGGTAGATAAAAAAGCTGTTCAAACATATACAGTTGATACTAATGTTTCATCATCTAAAACAGTTTCTTACAATGCTATTCTGAAATCAGGATACTCAGTTGATACGAAACCATGGGGAACTACAGGATATCAGACTATTGCTAAAACTACTGATTACAAAGGTATCCCAGTTAGCGTAACCAAAGAAAAAGGAGCTTATGCATTAGTTGAATCGAATGGTAAAGTATTAGGTTGGGTAGATAAAAAAGCTCTCCAATCGTATACAGTTGATACTAACGTTTCATCATCTAAACCAGTTTCATATAGCGCTACTATTTCAAGTTCTGGTTATTCAGTTGATACAAAACCTTGGGGAACTAGAGGATATAAAACTATTGCAAAAACGACAGATTATATCGGAAGACAAATTAAAGTAGTAAAAGAAAAAGGAGCATATGCTTTAATTTCTTTAGATGGAGTAACTTTTGGATGGGTAGATAAGAAATCATTAAGCAATTAGAACAAAATGTGTAAAAAATACGTAGTCATATTTTTTATTGCAATTGTATTAAAAATACAATTGCAATTTTTTTTTCTATTGGTACAATAATATAGAAAAGTATCGTCAATTATTGTGGCAATTTAATAAGATTGCCAAGGAAAAGGTGAAGAAATGTCACAATCAAGATCAGAAATACGAAATAAAAAAAGCGGGAAAAAGAAACCTTCGTTTATGAAAAAATTAGGTTGTTCTATCGGAATCATCTTTTTAGTGTTGCTTATAGCAGCTGGTATATTTGTGTGGAAGGTTTATAGTGATGTAACAAGTACCACAGACGAAATTTATCAAGACGTTGACAAAAATGAGCTTCGAGAAGATCCGGTTGAAGTCGGAAATAAAGAACCGTTTTCTATCTTGTTATTAGGAGTGGATACCGGTGATCTAGGTCGAACAGAACAAGGCAGATCAGACACTATGATGGTGATGACAGTGAATCCTAATACCAATCAAACATCTATCGTAAGTATACCGAGAGATACATATACGGAAATTATTGGCCGAGGTACTATGGATAAAATTAATCACGCGTATGCATTTGGTGGTGTATCTATGTCTATGAACACAGTACAAAACTTACTGGATGTACCTATTGACTACTATGTCGAAGTCAATATGCAGGGGGTAAAAGATATCGTAGATACTTTAGGCGGAGTACAAGTTACACCTGCTTTGTCGTTTGACTATGATGGACATACATTCGTTGAAGGTCAAACAACTACCTTAGATGGAAATGCAGCCCTAGCTTATTCTCGTATGCGTTACGATGATCCGAATGGAGACTACGGTCGCCAAGCTCGTCAAAGACAAATTATTGTAGCTGCAATGAGTAAAGTAGCTTCGTTATCTACTATCATGAACTACCAGGGAGTTTTAGGCACTCTGGAAAACAATATGCAGACAAACCTTACTTTTGATAACATGGTCTCTATCTTCAATGATTATAGAGGTGCTGCTTCGAATGTAGAGCAAATTCAATTGCAAGGTGCTGGAACAAAAATCGACGGAATCTATTATGCAATCATTGATGACAATGAATTAGCAACTGTCTCAGAGACACTTAAAACACAACTTGAAATTGAGTAACAGAAAAGTCCATGATTGAGTTCATGGACTTTTTACGTTATTCTAACAATTTTCAAAAAGGATTGTTTTGTGAGTGTTTTTTTGCTACCATTAGATTATTATTGAAGAGATAACTAAAGAGGAAGTGCATATGAATATGAATATTACTGTAGTAGGATTGGGATATGTTGGTTTATCTAACGCTGTTTTATTGGCGCAACACAATCGGGTACGTGCGTTAGAAATCGTTTCTGAAAAAGTAGAATTGATCAACCAAAAAAAATCTCCTATCGTGGATAAAGAGATCGAAGAATACTTAATGACTAAAGAGTTGGATCTAACGGCTACAACAGATAAAAAATTTGCATACGAAGAAACAGAATTAGTTGTGATCGCTGCACCAACAAACTATGATGATAAAAAAAATTATTTTGATACTTCTGCAGTGGAAGTAGTGATTGAAGATGTCTTAGAATATGCGCCAAATGCGACTATGATCATCAAATCAACGATTCCTGTCGGATATACAAAAGAAATCAATGAAAAGTACCATACGCAAAGTGTTGTTTTTTCTCCTGAATTCTTAAGAGAAGGAAATGCTTTGTATGATAACTTGTATCCTTCAAGAATCATTGTAGGAGCTAAAACGGAGAAAGCAAAAGCCTTTGCTGATTTAATGGTTCAAGGAGCTATTAAAGAAGATATCGATGTTTTATTCATGGAGTCTACAGAAGCTGAAGCGGTGAAATTATTTTCAAATACTTATTTAGCTCTACGCGTAGCTTACTTTAATGAATTGGATACGTATGCTGAAGTCAGAGGGTTAGATACTAAATCAATTATTAATGGTGTAGGCTTAGATCCACGTATTGGAGATCACTACAACAATCCTTCATTTGGTTACGGCGGCTACTGCTTGCCAAAAGACACCAAACAATTATTGGCCAACTATGAAGATGTGCCAAATAATATCATTGGTGCTATCGTGGATGCGAACAGAACGCGTAAAGATTTCTTAGCTTCACAAGTAGTGGCTAAAGATCCTAAAGTAGTCGGGATTTACCGCTTAACGATGAAAACAAATTCGGATAATTTTAGAGCTTCTTCGATTCAAGGAATTATGAAACGGATTAAAGCTAAAGGAATTGAAGTAGTGGTTTATGAACCTGTATTAAAAGAAGCTGAATTTTATCATTCAAGAGTTGTGAATGACTTGGAAGAATTTAAAAAGATATCTGATGTGATCGTGACAAACCGTGTTACTGAAGAATTAGCTGATGTGGAAGACAAAATTTATACAAGAGATTTATACCACAATAATTAAGGTTGACTAGACTAATTTGTGTAGCAAATGCAAATTAGTCTTTTCTTTGCGAAAAATGGAATGTTGGAGGGGTTTAATGACTCAAAGTTGGGTAGTTTTTTATGTATCCTCTCATGGATTTGGACATATGACGAGAAGTTTAGCAGTTATCGAAGAAGTAATGGAAAAAACAGATTACTACGTTTATTTAGTCTGTGGTAAATACCAAAATGATTTTGCCAGAAGTTATCTAGCAGACTATAAAGAACGGATGCAGTTTAAGGATTTTCAAACGGATGTTGGTCTAGTGACAGCTGATAACAGTTTAGTGGTAGATGCTAGAGAAACTGAACGGCAGTTAATCGATTTTGTAGCAAAATGGGAAGATATTGTTGCAAAAGAAGTAGATCATTTAAAAACACGGACAGTAGAATGCGTAATCAGTGATATCAGTCCTATTGGCGCACTGGTCGGGAATAAATTAAACGTGCGTACGATTGGGTTATCGAACTTCACTTGGGTTGAACAATACGAATACTTCTATTTAAAACAAGATATTATTGATCAATTCAAAACTGCTTATGCCTATTTTGACGAGTTTATTGAATATTCATTGGCACTCCCGATGGAAAGCATTACAGTTCCTAAAAAGAAGATTGGTTTTGTGGCTCGTGAGTTAGATTGGAGAAAAATCAGCGACCTTAAGCAATATTATGGATCTAGTATTTTTATTTCTTGTGGGAAAGCAGTGACCATAGATAATATCCACGTTGAAAATTACAGCGGAACAATTTTTACGACTAGCGGAGTAACCGTTACTGGAAGTGATCATGTAGTGAAATTGCCGGTTGATACATTAGATACACACAATTATCTGGCAGCTAGTGATATAGTGATCGCTAAAGCAGGATGGGGAACGATTTCTGAAGCCATTACGGCGAATAAAAAATTGGTGTTGATTGAGCGGGAGAGTGTTCTGGAAGATTCACACAATATTCAGTGCTTAACAAATAATCATGTAGCTCTCTCTATCAAAGAGAGCGATTTAGGGTCTTTGGATATTATGGAACTGGAAGCCATAGCGGACCGAAAGATTTCATTTGAAAGACTGAACCGTTACACTAACCAACAAGATAAAGTAGTGGACATGTTAGGATTGAATTAAACAGCTTTGGTGGGGTATATCTACTCTACCGAGGCTTTTTTTTGTTTGCTATCGTTTCAATTAATTGTATCTAGAGAAGTAAAAACGTTATAGTAAGGGCATAGAAAAAAGAAAAGGAGCCTTTACTATGACGAATTCAGCAGATTATTCTTCAAAAGAGTATTTGAATAAAGTAGATGCTTGGTGGCGAGCAGCGAACTATCTTTCTGTAGGGCAATTGTATTTGAAAGATAATCCTCTGTTAAAGCGTCCTTTAAAAGCAAACGATTTAAAAGCTAATCCAATCGGCCACTGGGGAACGATTCCCGGACAAAATATGATTTATGCTCATTTGAATCGTGTCATCAATAAATATGATTTAAACATGTTCTTTATTGAAGGACCAGGACATGGAGGTCAAGTGATGATTTCCAATGCCTATCTAGATGGCAGTTATACAGAAATCTATTCCGACATCACAGAAGATGAGATCGGTATGCAGAAGTTGTTTAAACAATTTTCTTTCCCAGGAGGGGTGGGGTCACATGCGGCTCCAGAAACACCTGGATCTATTCACGAAGGTGGAGAATTGGGATATTCGATGTCGCATGCGGTAGGATCGATTCTAGATAATCCAGATGTTATTGCAGCAGTTACGATCGGAGATGGTGAAGCAGAAACGGGAGCTTTAGCTACTTCGTGGTTTTCGAATGTATTTATTAACCCTGTAACGGATGGAGCAGTATTGCCTATACTGCATTTGAATGAATATAAGATTGCCAATCCAACGATTCTTTCCAGGAAAACAGATGAAGAGCTGACAGCTTATTTTGAAGGAATGGATTGGGATCCTATTTTTGTAGAAGGTACTGATGCAGAAAAGGTTCATTCTCAAATGGCAGAAAAACTGGATTTAGTGGTTGAAAAAATACAAACGATTCAAGATACCGCTCGTGAAAATAGTGCTGAAGAAGCTAAAATGCCTAAATGGCCTGTGTTGATCGTGCGTACCCCTAAAGGATGGACTGGTCCTGTAGAATGGGATGCAGAACCTATTGAAGGGTCATTTCGTTCCCACCAAATCCCTATACCTGTAGACCAAGAAGATACTGAGCACATGGATGCGTTAGTCGACTGGCTCAAATCGTATCGTCCTGAAGAGTTATTTGATGAAAATGGAGCTTTGGTTCCAAAAATTAAAGAAATAGCTCCAAAAAGAGAACGCCGAATGGCTATGAATCCTATCGCCAATGGAGGAATTGACCCTCAATCGTTACAATTACCCGACTGGCGGAATTATGTGCTGGACATTCAGGAACCGGGATCTGAAGATGCGCAAGATATGACGGAGTTTGGAAGTTTTGTACGGGATATCGTGACAAAAAATCCTTCTAATTTCCGAGTATTTAGTACAGATGAAATGAAATCTAATCGGTTGAATCGTGTATTTGAAGTTACTAATCGCCAGTGGATGGAGTCGATCAAAGAACCACAAGATGAATTTCAATCTGCAACTGGAAGAGTCATTGATTCTCAATTATCCGAAAATCAAGCAGAAGGTTGGTTAGAAGGATATGTTTTAACCGGCAGGCATGGATTTTTTGTCAGCTATGAAGGGTTCTTACGTGTTGTTGATTCGATGCTGACACAGCATTTCAAATGGCTGCGTAAGGCTAATGAACTCCCATGGCGCAAAAAATATTCTTCTTTAAATATCATGGCTTCCTCAACCGTTTTTCAGCAAGATCATAATGGCTATACACATCAAGATCCTGGAATTCTCACCCATTTAGCGGAAAAGAAAGCTGAATTTATTCGAGAATATTTGCCAGCGGATGCAAACTCATTGCTTGCTGTCATGGATAAAGTATTTCAATCAGAGCAAAAAATCAATTTAATCGTTTCCAGCAAACACCCTCGTCCACAATTTTATAGTATGGAAGAAGCTGAAGAATTAGCAGACAAAGGTCTGAAAGTCATCGACTGGGCTAGTAGTGATAAAGATGGCGAGCCGGATGTAGTAGTGGCAGCTGCTGGTACAGAATCAAATTTAGAAGCTTTAGCAGCAGTCTCCATTTTACGGGAACATTTCCCTAAATTAAAAATCCGCTTTATTAATGTGGTGGATCTGCTCATTTTACGTAGTCAACGTAAAGCGGCGCATGGGCTAAGTGATAAAGACTTTGATGGGTATTTTACCAAAGATACTCCAATTGTTTTTGCTTATCACGGTTACGAGGGATTGATTCGAGATATGTTTTTCGATCGGCACAATCGTAATTTGACGGTACATGGCTATCGCGAAAATGGAGAAGTCACCACTCCGTTTGATATGCGTGTATTAAATAAAATGGACCGTTTCACATTAGCTAAATCCATCGCTTCAGTTGGTCTTGGTTGGACTTCAGATGGCTTTACAAAAGAAATGGATGAGTTGCTGCAAAAACATCATGATTACATTCGTGAAGAAGGTAAAGATATACCGGAAGTAACAGAATGGAAATGGAAAAATAGTTAAATAGAAATCAAATAGAATGAGTCCTCACTGATGGGTGGGGACTTTTTACGTTGTCAATTCGCTACTAGCCATGTGGTTAGAAGTTCGCTATAATAAATAGAAGAGAAATCGCCTTGTTCTGATAGAAAATGAAGGAGTGTTTTACATGATTGATTTGCATTGCCATATTTTACCTGGCATTGATGATGGAGCTAAAACGATCGAAGATTCCATGGATATGGCAAGAACAGCTGTGGAAGAAGGGATCACTCACATTTTGGCTACCCCTCATTACAAGAATGGACATTGGGATAATGAGAAACCAGATATTTTGCCTTTAGTAGAAGAAGTACAAGAAGAGTTGGATGCAAGAGGTATCCCGTTGACCCTCTTTCCGGGACAAGAAGTTCGCATCACCGGTGAACTTATGGAAGATATTGAAATGGGAAATGTTCAGTTTATTGATGAAAGCAATCAATATGTGCTGATTGAATTTCCCACACCGTCGATTCCTGCATATACAGAAACCTTGTTCTTTGAATTGCAGCGTTCAGGTGTGACACCAGTGATTGTACATCCTGAGCGGAACCATGCCGTACTAAAAGACCCGAATGTTTTAATGCCGTTTATCGAAAAAGGAGCCTTAGCTCAATTAACAGCAGCAAGTTATACGGGTGGATTCGGGAAAGACATCCAACAAGTCAGCAAAAAGCTGATTGAGGCTAATCTCGTACATTTCATCGCTTCAGATGCGCACAATATCAATAAACGTTCATTCCATATGAAAGCAGCCTTCGAGAAGTTGGAAAAAGAATATGGTCCGAATAAAGTAGAAGAATATCAACAAGTCACGAAGGATTTGGTAAATGGAGAAGTTATTGTCCCTCCGACTCCAATGAAAATCAAACGAAGTAAATTATTTGGATTATTCTAGCAGCGTTTTTAGGCTTGGTGAGTAGACCAATTATACTAGGAAAAGGTGTTTGGATTTAGTATACTTGTAGAGAGTCTTATGAATGAATAAGTCATTTAAAAAAGTAATCTAGGAGGAAAGAAATGAAAAAAGTAAGAAAAGCGGTTATTCCTGCAGCAGGATTAGGGACAAGATTTTTACCTGCTACAAAAGCGATGGCAAAAGAAATGCTGCCGATCGTAGACAAGCCAACGATCCAATTTATTGTGGAAGAAGCGATTCAATCAGGAATCGAAGAAATCTTAGTGGTGACTGGTAAAAGCAAACGCTCGATTGAGGACCACTTTGATTCCAATATTGAATTGGAAGAAAATCTAAAAGAAAAAAATAAACTTGAGTTGTTAAAGCTGGTTGAAGAAACGACAAAAATCAAGTTGCATTTCATTCGTCAATCTTATCCTAAAGGTTTAGGGGATGCAGTGTTGCATGCTAAAGCTTTTGTTGGAGATGAACCATTTGTTGTTATGTTGGGGGATGATCTGATGATTGATAAAGAACCCTTGACGAAACAATTGATCAATGAATACAATAAAAATAAAGCTTCCAATATCGCTGTAATGGAGATACCTAAAGAAGATACTTCTAAATACGGCATCATTGATCCAGAACGTCAAATCAGCGAAAAGCTGTATAACGTACGTCAATTTGTTGAAAAACCTGCACCAGAAGAGGCTCCTAGTAATTTAGCGATTATCGGACGTTACTTATTAACACCAGAGATATTTACTATACTTGAAAATCAAGAACCAGGTGCTGGGGACGAAATCCAATTAACGGATGCGATTGATAAGTTAAATACGACACAACGGGTTTTTGCGCATGTTTTTACTGGAAAACGATATGATGTCGGGGATAAATTCGGCTTCATGCAGACAAGCATTCAATATGGACTAACTCACCCGCAAATCAAAGACGATTTAGCTCAATACATTATTGAATTAGGGAAAGAATTGGAAAGTAAAAGCACGAAGAAGAAATAAAAAAAGATCTTCATCTTCTAGCGTTGGTAAAGAAATTTTCTCCGGTCTACGGGGTTGCTTATGGAGAGCCATGGGAACGCCTTGAGCCGGAAACGCGTCTCAAGGCTTGCAAGCGTCAAACTTAGCGTAACGGCTAAAGCCTAACGCTAAGTAATTCCCATTGCATCCTCTTTCATGGCTATAAGCAACCCCGTATTCCTCCAAAAAATCCTAGGAATGAGTTTTTAACGGTTTAGAATTAATTTTTTTTCACTTACCAATGTCAAATGATATAGAACCATAAAAAACAATGGAACAGCTGACTCTTTTATAAATAAAGAGTCAGCTTTTTTTTGAATGATTGATTCTGCTGAGAATGATATTCTGTGTTATACTGCAGATAAAGAATTTTTGGACGTACTTGAATAGTATATAAGGAGCTTCACGAATGAGGGGTTTAAGTAAGAGCAGAAAAAAATGGTATATGGTCGGAGTTGTGATACTGGTGCTAGGATTCGTAGTCAGTATTTATATACTGAGCCGGAATGACCGGAAACAAGCAGCAATGACGGCTAATTATGTCAATTCAGATGCTTATCAGCGAGAAAGTATATTAGATCGAGCTAGGTTCGTATCCCAAAGAGATGGAATAATGAATGTAGTAGTTTTAGGCAGCAGTGTGACAAAGGGGTTAGGGGCAACTGAGACCCAGCCTGTATGGGGCAGATTGCTTGAACAGCATTTGAATGCTTATAGCGAGATCAACGTGAATGTGCAGAATCATGGCTATAGCGGCTACAGTACTTCGGACCTGATACAAAACAACAAAATTGTGCCGGTTATTGAAGAAGAACCAGACATGATTATTTTTGAGTTGTGTTTAATCAATAATAATCGTTATCCGCAAAATACTCTTGTTCAAACAAAAGCCGATATCCAGTGGATCATGGAGGCTTTTACTAGAGAACTGCCGGATACATTGGTTATTTTCACGACAGCCAATCCTACGATCTATAATGATGTACTCCTTGCAGACGGGAAAATAACTTATGATCAGTACAATAAAGAAATCGCTACGTTTATTACCGAACAAAATTGGCCTTTAATCGATATCTATCAATTGATGCAGACAGAATTAGAAGAAGAGCATGTAGCTGTAGAGGCTATTCTGGATGATCATGTCCATCCGAATGGCGATGGTTATCAGTTGTGGTTTGATGTAATGGTAGAGAAGTTGAGTGTTCCGGTGAGTGGGTTGTAAACAGTAGTTGCTAGATGAAGTTTTTTGTATAGCCAATACAAAATAGAGGATACAACTAGAGGAGACCTAAAAATAAAATTAGATGTGAACCAAGTGAAAAAGTAGTGAAAAATATAGATAAACAACAAGCTGGAGGTTTGCTGATAGAGAACGGATTTGGTTATTTGATTCAGCAGAAAAATTAATGAGTGATATGATCATCAGTCAATCAAAAAAATATGATGCTAATATAAGTTATAAAAAATAATCAGTTGTCAGTTAGATAAGTTCAAAGCATCTTTCGATGAGAGACTACAAGCATATCATTTGCCATTTTACTCGATTTTTCTTATTCTTAGAGTATAGTAAAAGTCATTGAGGAGGCTAAATAGAATGAGTCAAAAATTTGATGATTTGAAACAAAAACTTAAGAATGTTGATAAAGCGCAGATTGGTGATTTAATGAAAGATTTTCAACGGGCTAAGGAAGACGGGGAAATTAATGAAAAAGAACGCCAAGAACTGATGGATGCAGCTAAAAATGCAATAGGCGATAGTGGTTTCAAAGGATTTGGACTCTAACTTAAACAATTAAAATAATAAAGCTTAGATCTGTATTGGTGGTACTGATCTAAGCTTTTTCTATTTTAAAAATGATTGAATTGACATGAATACAATTTTACAGGCGTTATTGTTTAGCAAAATGAAAGAATAGCGTATAATAAATTTATAAAGCAATTAAAAATTCATAGAAAAGAGGAAATCGTATGACAAAAGCAGGCGCGTTTTTAAAAGGAGCAGCAATTGGGGCAGCTCTAGGATTGTTATTTGCTCCGAAATCTGGAGAAGAGTTAAGAAAAGATTTAATGAAAAAAAGAGAAGAAGCAATGGGGACTGCCAAAGGATATGCGGATATGGCAAAAGAAAAAGGTGCTGATTTACAACAAGTAGCTAAAGATGCTTCAGATGATATTCGTGTAACACTAAAAGACGGCTATGAAGAAGTAAAAGGCCAAGTGCAAGATACTGCTGATCAAGTAAAAAGTGATGCAGAGGATGCTAAAGATACTGCCAAAGAAACAGCTGAAGAAGTAAAGAATGAAGCTGAACAAGGCAAAGCTGAAGCTGATGCAACGGTACAAAATCCTCAAGATTAAGTTGGCTTTTTATCGAATTCATTAAGTATGATTAATGAAGGAGGAAAAAAATGGGACTAGCTATAAGTATCATATTGCTTTTATTGGCTGCAGCATTGATTTTCTTGAACATTGATGCCACTTTGCAACTGAACTTAGGATTTACGGAAATGACTGTTCCTTTATGGGCTGTCATGGTAGGGTTTTTGGTGATAGGTTTGGTTGCAGCATGGCTGATGGCTCTTTCAAAAGAAAGAAAAAACAAAGAGACTCTAAAAGAAAAAGACGAAAAGCTAAGAGATCAAGATGACAAAGTAAGAATAGCAGATAAGACAAAAGAAGAGGCTGTAGTACAAGCTAAAAGAGAATCAGAATCTGAGCTGATCAGAAAAAATGCTGAGATCGAAGGTTTGAAGAAACAAATAGATAGTCTTGAGGATGAACTGAATAGGCATTTACCGAATCATTCCACTTCAGGTATGGAAACGAGTACACAGCATCAACCTGTTGAAGCTCCTATTACTCGAACAGAAAAACAGTCGACTGAAGTGCAAGTAGAACCAAGCGATAAAAGAAAATAAATAGAAAAACTCATCATACAAAATCATCTTGCGATTGACTTGTATGGTGAGCTTTTTTATCAACAGAAAAAAAGTAGGACGAATTCGTCCTACTTTTTCTTTACCATCTAATCGGCTTAAGATCTTTTTAAGTCATCATCATTATCAACAGTGACATCACCTTGAGTATCGACGTCTAGATCTTCTTTACGAAGTGTTTCAGATACTTCTTTAGTTTCTTCTTTAGTTTCTTTGTTTACAACAACTTCATCTGTAACTACTGGACGTTTCGTTACTTCAATTTGTTCTTCTGTAATAGGAATAGTAATTTCTTCTTCATCACCTAGGACTCCGTCAGCTGGTTCATTACCAGTAACAGGTCGTTTTTCAATCGTTACTTCCTCATGTTTTACAGGTACTTCTACTGTTTTTGTTTCTTCAGTAACGTTTTTCTTAATATTAACTTCACCAGTTTGAACTTCATTTGTATCTACGTCTAATCTTTCTTCTTGTAGAGTGATTTTATCCGTATCATCTACTGAATGATCTGTTAGAGTTGGATCAACCTCAGGAACTGGATCCGGATCAGCCACTACATTATCTCCCGGAGTTAAAGCAGGATCAGGCATAATACCTTCTCCAGGCAATGGAGTAGGATCAATTACTGGCGGTACTGCGGTAGGGCTTGAAGTATCTAATGTATCTGCGTCAGTAGTATTTACATTATCTGCACCCATGTTAGGGTCACCATCTACTAGCACAATGATATTTCCGTTATCAATGTCTTCTTTGTAGTTATATAAAACATCGTCATCACGATTGTAATCGGGAGAGTCGTAAGAAGTTTCATCATAAGTGTCTACAGTAAAGACATCTTTGATTTTATCCCACATCGATTTGTCGTCATCGTTATCTGTTGCTCCATCATAATTCGTGGTCACATCTACATCTGTGTCCATTGAAATAGAATCTTTAACAGATGAATTAGTGACTAATGTAATATCATTTTCTGCATACCCTCGAGAAACTAAGACGTCAATTGCTTTTTGTGCTTCTTCTATAGATAAATAACTTCCTTCTACAAATTTGCTCATTATTGATTTCCTCCTTATTTCTTCTTGGTTATTTGATACAACTACATTGTACAAATTTTCGACACATTTGGCTAATGATATGATTTGATGAAGATAAAACTAAGGAAAAAGCTTCCACATAGACGATATTCATCGTTTATGCAGAAGCTTTATCGAAACATTATTCAACGGTAACGCTCTTAGCCAAGTTTCTTGGTTTGTCTACATCATTACCACGGTGCAAGCTAGTGTAGTATGCAATCAATTGAGTCGGGATGACACTCACGAGAGGAGTCAATAATTCATGAACTTTTGGTAATACATAAGCATCGCCAGCTTGTTCTAAGCCTTCCATAGCAATGATCATACTGTGAGCTCCACGAGAAATAACTTCATGTGAATTTCCGCGTGTGTGCCCAGCCGTTTTTCCGTCTGTAATGATCGAAATAACAGGAGTGCCTTCTTCAATCAAAGCAATCGTTCCATGTTTCAATTCTCCGGCCGCAAAGCCTTCTGTTTGAACATAAGAAACTTCTTTCAATTTTAAGGCAGCTTCCATAACCAGGTAGTAATCAACACCGCGTCCAATATAGAATGCATTACGGCTGATACTCAAATGAGTTAAAGAAAGCTGTTCAAAAATTTCTTTGTCATCAATAACGGATTCAATAGCATTGGCTACGATCCCAATTTCGTGAGCAATATCGATTTCGATAGGCAATCCCTTAGCTTTGGCCACTAATTCAGCCAAAATAGATAGCACCGCAATTTGCGCTGTATAGGCTTTAGTAGAAGCAACAGCAATTTCTGGACCAGCGTGCAACAATAATGTAAATTGTGCTTCGCGAGAAAGAGTAGAGCCAGGTACGTTAGTAAGTGTTAGAGATGGGTAACCCATTTCGTTTACTTGGACTAATACTTGACGACTATCAGCCGTTTCGCCACTTTGTGATAAGAAGATAAAGAATGGTTTTTCAGTTAATAACGGCATATTGTAGCCGAATTCGCTTGATAAATGCACTTCTGTAGGAATTTGAGTCATTTTTTCAAGCAATTGTTTTCCTGCCCATCCCGCATTGTAACTTGTACCACAAGCCACGATATAAATACGGTCACTAGCTAAAACAGCCTCCAAAATTTCAGAATCCATTTCTAATTTGCCGGCTTCATTTTGGTAGTTTTGGACAATTTTCCGCATAACAGCTGGTTGTTCGTCGATTTCTTTCGCCATGTAGTATGGGTAAGTGCCTTTACCTAAATCATTTGCGTCTAAATGTGCGGTATAAGAATCGCGTTCGATCACTTCACCAGATAAATCTTCGATCTGAATGCCTTCATTTGATAATGTAGCTACTTCACCGTCCATCAGCTCGATGAATTGATTCGTTTCACGAATCATAGCCATTGCATCACTACAAATCACATTAAATCCATCACCAGTACCTAATAGTAAAGGGCTTTTGTTTTTTGCTGCATAAATCACATCTGGATTTTCGTTATCTACTAATGCTAAAGCATATGAACCTTTTAAAGTAACGATAGCTTTTTTAAAAGCATCCATTGTATCTAATCCTTCAGATTCAGCAAACCAAGCAATCAATTGAACGATGATCTCAGTATCTGTATCACTGTGTAATGGAACATTAGTTAAGTAAGCATCGCGTACTTCTGTAAAGTTTTCGATAACACCGTTGTGAACGATAGAAAAACGACCACTGTTTGATTGATGCGGGTGAGCGTTGTCTACACTTGGAACTCCGTGAGTTGCCCAACGAGTGTGGCCGATCCCTGAAAAAGCCGAAACAGATTCATCCACTTTATCTCGTAAAGCAGCAATACGTCCTTTTTCTTTAAATAAATGACCCGTTTTTTGATTATCCATCACGTAGATTCCTGCTGAATCATACCCGCGATACTCTAAAGTATCTAAACCATTTAACAAAATTTCTTTTGCATCTTTATTTCCGATATATCCTACAATTCCGCACATTCATTATTCCAACTTTCTATGGTATTTTTTAATTTTTAACTTGCGTGTAGTAGATGCCAACCAGCTCGTAAAACGTACGATATTAATCAGTTTATTTAATTGGTATAGACAATATCAGGAACGCTTGGCAACGAGAACAACTAAATAGTACAGCACTAGCAAAAAGATGTCAATGAATTGTTTTATTTTTATTTAAAAATTGGTCTATACGAAATGCGCGGAGGCAAATAGGCACTCTAAAAACAGTAGTGCTGTCAGCGTATATAGTAAACATACTCTTGACACAAACGGGCGTGACAAAGTTGACAGTAGGATGCATTGAAAACGTGTTCAATAAATTGTAAGCTTTTACATGAGAAAAGGAATATTATTTAAAGGAGGAAATGTCGTGGAACAAACAGTATCAAAGTCAAATACAGGAAGAAAGTCGGCCGTTCAAAAGTTTGGTAGTGCTTTAAGTGGGATGGTGATGCCGAATATTGGCGCTTTTATTGCATGGGGGATTATTACTGCCTTATTTATCGGAGACGGTTATCTACCAAATGAACAATTGGCCACTATTGTAGATCCAATGTTGAAATTCTTATTGCCATCATTGATTGCTTATCAAGGTGGGTATAACGTATATGGTCAACGTGGAGCAGTAGTCGGAACGATCGCTACATTTGGTGTCATCATGGGTTCAGAAGTACCTATGTTGATTGGAGCTATGGCTCTTGGTCCATTAGGCGGTTATTTAATCAAGAAATTTGATCAAGTCTTTGGAGACAAAATTAAAACGGGACTGGAAATGTTGGTCAACAACTTCTCAAGCGGTATTATTGGTTTTATCATGGCAGTCATTGCCTTCTATATTGTTGGACCATTTGTTCAAACCTTGACAGATATTATGGGTCAAGGCGTAGCGTGGATCATGAATGCTGGTTTGCTTCCATTAGCAAATATCTTTATTGAACCAGCAAAAATTTTGTTCTTAAATAACGCTATCAACCATGGTATTTTGACACCATTGGGTATTGAACAAGCTGCCGAAGCAGGCAAATCGATTCTATTCTTATTAGAAGCTAATCCTGGTCCTGGTTTAGGTATTTTAGCAGCGTACATGGTTTTTGGTAAAGGTTCATCTAGATCTTCTGCTGTTGGAGCATCAGTTATTCATTTTGTTGGTGGGATTCATGAAATTTACTTCCCATACGTATTGATGAATCCATTATTGTTCTTAGCTGTTATTGCTGGTGGGATCGCTGGTACCTTTACAAATGTACTCATGGGTTCAGGCTTAGTTGCAGCTGCATCTCCTGGTTCAATCTTTGCAATTTTAGGGATGACGGCTAGAGGCAGTCACATAGGCGTTATTCTAGGGGTGCTTGCAGGTGCAATAGTTTCCTTTGCAGTAGCCGCTTTGATATTGAAAACAACTAAAGTAAAAGATTCAGATGAAGAATTTGACGCTAAAGTTCAAGAATCTCAAAATCTTAAGTCACAATCAAAAGGTCAATCTGTTACAGCTCCTGTAACAACTTCAGTGAGCAACGTGAGTGATTCAGCAGTGTCTAAAATTATTTTTGCTTGTGATGCAGGAATGGGTTCAAGTGCAATGGGAGCTTCTCTAATGCGTAAAAAAGTCAAAGAAGCGGGATTAGACATTCCTGTTACAAATTCTTCTATCAGCAACTTGCAAGATGAAGAAGGGTTACTGGTTATTACACAAGAAGAATTAACGGACCGAGCTTCTCAGAAAACTCCTGGGGCAACTCATGTGTCTGTAGATAACTTCTTAAGCAGTCCTAAGTACGATGAAGTTGTGAATCGTTTGAAAGAACAATAATTGAACCATTCATAAAAATTTAATAAGGAAAGTGGTGTAATTTATCTTACACTGCTTTCCTGTTTATTGATTTAATGAGAAATTTTTTTCCAGAGAGGAGGAGGAAATTGTATCTATCTAATCGAGAAAAGAAATTGGTAAATATATTTTTGGAACAACCAAATGGTGTGACGATCGATTATTTGAGTGAACAATTATCTGTCAGCAATCGTACCACTTATAGAGTCATTTCCAGTATGGAAAGTGCGTTAGCTCAGTTCCAAATAAAGTTGACTCGAGATACGAAAGGGTATCGTCTGATCGGGAAAGATGTTTTTTTAGAAAAACTAAAAGAACAAGTCAGCTCTCCCCTAGAAGAACTGTCAGTCCAACAAAGGCAAAGCAAATTGATCATCACATTATTGATGGAAAAAGAAGAGGTCAAAATGGAGTCTCTTGCCATCGATTTAAATGTCAGCGTGGGAACGATTCAGTCAGATTTAGTCTCTATTGAAGAAGTATTTAACGAGTACCAAATTAGAATCAACAGGCGAAAAGCAAAAGGAATCATAGCTGAAGCTTCTGAAAGTAACCGGCGTTTGATCATCAGCGGGCTGATTACCAGTGAAATCAACGAATACGATTTTTTTCAATTGTTTGATCGAAGCAATCAATTAAAACAAGAACGGTGGAAAAACATTCATAACCCTTTTCTGGATGAATTAAATCCTGAAGATCTTGAATATGCTTATAAGGCATTGAAAGAGATAGCGGGATTCAATACCGAAGAAGTGACGGATACTCAATTTCAACGTTTGGTCATTCTATTGTGTATTTCTATTACACGAATGAAACTGGGGCTGTTGCTGGATGAGATTCAATTAAATACACCAAAGACGATAGCCCATAGTAAAAAAAGTCAAATGATGGCAACCAAAATTATGGAAAATATCCAATTGGTTTATCATTTGGAAACCTTACCCATAGAAGAAAAGGAGTTTTTAGCTCTGCAGATTCAGGGGCTGAACATTCCTCTAAAAAATGAATTTTATGAAGATTTTGATGTCAATCTAGGGTATAAAGTTCGTGAATTGATTCGGCTGGTTTCAAAAGATCTGGGTTGGGATTTTTATCTGGATGAGACTCTATATCAGGATTTGCTGCAGCACGTATCTGCAGCATTAAATAGAGCACAAGCTCCTATGCCAGAAAGCAATAATCCGTTGCTCAATAAGATTTTTGAGGAGTATGAAGAAATCAGTTTTTCGGTACAAAACAATTTAAAAACCATTTTTCCAAGTACGAAATTTTTGTCGAATGAAGTAGTCTATATCGTTATCCATTTTGCGTCTGCTTATGAACGAAATCCACGTACTCAATCGTTGTCCGTACTTGTTATTTGCTCAAGCGGGGTTGGCACAGCCAAAATCTTGGAAAGCCGGTTGAAGAAGCACATTCCTGAAATTACAGAGATCGAAATTTCCCAAATCTCGCAATTGAGCAATGTGCATTACGAAGAATACGATTTGATTCTTTCGACAGTATTTCTTCAAGGTTTTGAGACGGAGTATAAAGTGGTCACGCCTCTTCTAATGGATGATGAGGTGAAGAGTATCAAGTTGTACACCCGACAAATATTAGCAGAGAAGAAAAATAAAAAGGAAATGCAAGACCAATTGTATTCCCATAATCATGCAGAAGAGAATGATTTTAAAGATTTCTTCGAAAAATTGTCTGAAGTGAATACTGTTCTAGAGAATTTTGATTTGATTCTTATCAATAATCCCTCAAATATAGAGGATTCTCTAACCTTAATGTGCCAGAGGCTTGAAGGGGAGATCGTATCAAATACTAGAGAGGTAAAAGAAAAATTAGTCAAACGAATGGTACTAGCACCTATTGGATTGCCTAGCACCAATATGGCGTTGTTTCATTGTATTGATGAAGCGGTCCTGAAACCTTATTTTGCTATTTTTGAATTATCGCATCCCTTCCAAATTCAGGCTATGGATAAGAAGAATCTTCAGATGAAACGTGTGTTGATGATGCTGGGTCCCGATCCATTAAGTAAAAAAACGCAAGATATATTAGGGGCGATCAGTGCAGCGATTGTAGAAAGTTCCGTCAATATGGAATTATTTAATTCAGGCTCAAAAGAATTGATCAGTCAATTTTTAAATCATTTGTATTTAGAAAAAATAAAAGCTTAGTGAATAGGAGAATAGTAGATGAGTATTTTAAACGAAACGAACGTGTTATTAAATCAGACAGTTGAAAGCAAGGATGAGGCGATTAAAGCAGCAGGGAAATTACTGGTACAAGGAGGATATGTTGAAGAAAGCTATATTGACTCTATGTTGGAAAGAGAACAAACCGTTTCTACCTATATGGGCAACTTTATTGCGATCCCTCACGGAACAGATGGATCAAAAGAATCCATCAAAAAATCTGGGATCTCTGTAGTACAAATTCCAAATGGAGTCAATTTTGGAAAACCAGATGAAGATAAATTAGTGACCATCGTTTTTGGAATTGCTGGAGTCGGTGATGAACATTTGGATATCTTATCTCAAATTGCAGTGTACTGCTCAGAAATTGAGAATGTAGTGAAACTGGCTGATGCGAAATCGGAAAGTGAAATCGTTCAGTTGTTGGGAGGAATCGATTAAATGAAAGCTATACATTTTGGTGGAGGTAATATTGGACGAGGGTTTATTGGAGAAATTTTAAATCAAAACGGATTTACCGTTGCTTTTGTAGATGTGAATAAAGACATTATTGATGCGTTGAACCAACATAATTCCTACACGATTCATTTGGCTGAAGAAGAAAAATCAACAGTGAAAATTGATAAAGTTTATGGTATCAATAATGGAACAAATCCTGAAGAAGTTGTTGATTTATTTGGCGAAATAGATCTTGTTACTACGGCCATTGGTCCGAAAGTTCTGCCGTATATCGCACCTTTGATTGCTCAAGGAATTCAACAAAGAAAAAAGAGCAACAGTACACAACCATTGGATATCATTGCCTGTGAGAATATGATAGGGGGCAGCAGCTTTTTAAAAGAAGAAGTGACTAAGCACTTAACAGAAGAAGATCTAAGTTATATGGAGAGTTACATTGGATTTCCAAATGCTGCCGTTGACCGGATCGTTCCAGCTCAGACTCATGAGGATGTATTAAGCGTTACTGTCGAACCTTATAAAGAATGGGTAGTTGACAGTGAGGAATTGAAAAATACAGCGTTACAGATTGAGGGGGTTCATTATGTCAAAGATTTAAATCCTTTCATCGAGCGAAAATTGCTTACAGTAAACACAGGTCATGCTGCTACAGCCTACAATGGGAAATATGCCGGGTATCACATGATTGATGAGGCTTTGAGAGATGAAGCCGTCTTACAAGATGTGAAGAGTGTACTGAACGAAACAGGAGCATTGATGATCCAAAAATGGAACTTTGATGCAACAGAGCACCAACAATACATGGACAAAATTTTAAGCCGTTTCAAAAACCCTTTTATTTCGGATGACATTAGCCGAGTAGGCAGAACGCCTATTCGAAAACTAGGGTATGATGAACGATTCATAAAACCGATTCGTGAAGCCTATGAACGTCAATTAAATGTAGAGGCATTGATCCAGACAGTAGCGAAAGCTTTTTGTTACCGCGATGAGAATGATGAAGAAAGTCAAGAATTAAGCCAACTATTTGCGGAAAATACGGTTGCTGAAGTGGTTCGCCATGTGACGAAATTAACGGATGAAGAGCTCATTTCAAAAATAGTTGCCGAGTATGAGAGTTTAGAAAAAAGATAAAGGGAAGGGCGTATATCAAAATGGGATACTCCCTTTTGATATATCGACAGCAACTATTGCGGTCTGGTCGTAAAAAGACACGTCATACGCATGAAAAAATTTAAATAAAAAATAGAATTACGAATCCTCTCGTCTCTGGTATGCTAAAAGAAAAATGCGGAGGTGGGCGACATGAATGAGATTTTCTATCTGCTGAGTGAAGTGGAAGACTTCGGTCTTCATTATGAGAAAGACCTGCTTTCTTTGAACTTCCCGAAATACTTAGACACGCTTTTTAAGCTGTGACTCGTTTGAAGCTTGAAAGTCTGAAGACTGCAGGCTCCAGACGGTCCCATGGCTTTCCGCAAGCAAACCCGTCCATTCCGGAGGAAATTTCACCCCATAGAGCCGCCCCTACTTATTAAGAGAACGTTTTAAAAAGAAGACTTTAATTTTTGAGAGAAAGTATTTTTCATGCATATGACGTGGTACAAAGAGTATTTCTGTTGACAGAGTTTTTTTCGTTTGTTATGATAACTTCAGTTTCGATTAAGTGCGCACTTGATCTAGAAATAAAACTCAAAAAATACTATACAAAGAGGAGGAAACCAAATGTTGATGTTAAACTGTTGTTGTTCATGTTGTTCAAAAAACTCATGTCACCAGTTATCATCGTATGCGGTTTCTTTCTGTTAAATATCCATAGTATGTAAATAACGTACTATTGAGTGATGCGGTTTTCAATGGAAAACTGTATTCTTTTTCAGCTAAACCAAATAGGTAGAATAACGGTGCATGAGAATAACCATTTCTCATGTGCTTTTTTATTTTCGAAGAATAGGAGTGAGTGTATTGGAGAAAGTCAAAAGAATCAAAAAGCCTGGTTTGATGGTACAGGTTTTAATAGGAGCGGTAATCGGGATTTTAGCAGGGTACTTTAGTCCCCAATTAGGAACGGAAACAGAATTTTTAGGAACAATCTTTATGAACTCGATTCAAATGGTGATTGTACCATTGATCTTCCCATTGATCGTCTTGGCAATCGTGGAGATCAGCAAAGCTAAACGATTCGGCGGAATAGCTCTGAAATCATTTGGATACTTTTTTATTGTGACTACAGCTCTCATTGTGATGACCTTATTGATCGGTTTATGGAGCGATGTAGGCAGCGGCTTTTTAGTAGATTCGGTTAGTACGGAAACGTTAAATGGAATAGCAAACAGTATTGATTTCAGAACTTTTTTATTGGGCATTATCCCCAGTAATGTATTTCAAGCTTTTGCAGATGGAAATCTATTGCCGATTATTTTCTTCGGTGTCTTTTTAGGAGTCTCGTTAGTTGCAATTGGCGAACAAGCTAAACCAGTTATTACTTTTTTTGATGCTTGGTCTAAGGCAATGTTTAAAATGGTCAACTATGCGATTGCTCTTGCTCCTATTGGAGTATTCGGCTTTTTAGCATATGATGTAGCTGCATATGGAGTAGGAAACTTACTTTCATTAGGTCAGTTTGTGTTGTGGGCATACATTGCTTATGCGTTAGTAGCTTTTGTAGTTTATCCTTTAGTAGGTTTGTTGTTTAAAGTGCCGTATTTTTCATTATTGAAAGAGACGAGCGATTTATCTTTGCTGGCTTTTTCAGCAGGAAGTTCCAGTATTGTCTTGCCTTCTTTGATTGAACGTCTTAAAAAATTCGGAGTTCCAGAATCTATTGCCTCATTTGTTACTTCTCTAGGGTATTCATTCAATCTTGGAGGAGCGGCTGTTTACACTAGTATGGCTGTTATGTTTGTCGTCAATTTATATGGAGCAACATTGAATGTGACAGATTTTATGGTATTGACGTTGTTTTTGACCATCATCACTAAAAGTATTGCCGCTGTACCTTCTGGAGCAGTGGTTGTCTTATTAGCTTCGGCAACACAATTAGGCCTGCCTCCTCAAGGGGTAGCGTTATTGGTTTCCATAGATTTCTTTGTAAACGCTGGTCGGACGGCTTTAAATGTGGTAGGGAATGCATTAGCTCCAGTGGTGATAGCGAAAACTGAAGGACAGCTCAAAGCGGCTGAGCTGTCAAGTAGAAAAAAATCCGTTAAATCGGCATAATAGAGAATAGGAAATGGAGTGTTTTAGCATGAAAAAAGTATACATTATTCACGAAAATGATGATTGGACAAGACATTTGACGGCTCGTCTTGATGAATTAGCCGTACCGTACGAAAACTGGGATTTATCAGAGGGGATGGTAGATATTCAAACCGCTCCACCAGAAGGCATTTTTTACAACCGAATGAGTGCTTCTTCGCACACTCGTGGCCATCGTTATGCTCCTGAGTTGACGGACAACTTATTGCATTGGTTAGAAAGTTTTGGAGCTACCGTCATCAATGGTACCGGAGCAATTGAGCTTGAAGTCAGCAAATTAAAACAGCATTTAGCATTAAAAACAAATGGTATTACTACTCCAGAAACTATTGGAGCTGTTGGAAAAGAAAATATTATTCAAGCAGCAGAAAAAATGAATCGTTTCCCATTTATCATTAAGCACAATCGTGCGGGTAAAGGATTAGGGGTTCGTTTAATGTACACCATTCAAGATTTGAAAGATTATGTGTATGGACCTGAATTTGAGGATTCAATTGATGGAATCAGCTTGATCCAACAATATATACGTCCAGCTGATGGACACATTGTTCGTTCAGAATTCATTGGTGGAAGATTCTTTTACGCTGTCAAAGTAGACTCTAGTGATGGTTTTGAACTTTGCCCAGCAGATAATTGCCAAATTCCAATTGGAACAGAAATGTGTCCAGCTGAAGAACCGGAAATGTTAACACCCAATAAATTCAATATCAAAGAAGACGGATTGCCACAAGAGCAAATCAATCTGTATGAAGCATTTTTAAAAAAACAACGGATTGATGTAGCCGCTATTGAGTTTATTGAAACAGAAGATGGTCAAACCTATGCTTATGATGTCAATACCAATACGAACTACAATGCAGACGCAGAAGTAACAGCGGGTAAATTTGCTATGTTGGAATTGGCAAAATATTTAAAACAGGAATTAGGAAAAACAACAGCTGTAAATGCGTAACATCCCCGTAACCGGGTCCTGAATCTCATATATCCAGCAAAAGCCTGAACAACCTCAAAGATTGTTCAGGCTTTATTCGTTAGATAATGCTTTCTATGTGCATTTTCTTGCGTTTAAGGGTTAGAATGAAGATAGAGATCAATTATTGAGAGAAGGGGTAATGATGAGTAGAATCGTTTTTATACGACACGGGCAAAGTGAGTGGAATGCACTAAATCAATTCACCGGTTGGGTCGATGTCGGTCTGAGTGAAATAGGGTTGAAAGAAGCTCATGAAGCAGGGGTGAAGTTAAAAGAGGCAGGCATTGAAATAGATTTAGCTTTTACATCTGTTTTGAAGCGGGCAATTAAGACTTGTCATATTGTGTTGGAGGATTCAGATCAATTATGGGTACCGGAAATCAAGACATGGCGTTTAAATGAACGTCACTATGGAGCGTTGCAAGGACTAAATAAAACGGCAACTGCTGAAAAATATGGTGCTGATCAAGTTCAGCTATGGCGTCGTTCTTACGATACGTTGCCGCCGCTTTTAAAACCGGATGATCCTCATTCCGCTTTAAACGATCGTCGGTACTCTCATTTGCAAAAACGAATCGTTCCTATGGGAGAAAATTTGAAAACTACCTTGGCTCGAGTCATTCCATTTTGGGAAGATGAAATTGCACCTGCCATTTTAGATGGAAAAACAGTCTTAGTAGCTGCCCACGGAAATTCTTTGCGGGCATTGGCAAAGTATATAGAAGAAATCTCTGATGAAGACATCATGGAGCTGGAGATACCGACAGGACAACCGTTAATTTATGAATTAGATAAAGAATTAGCGGTCGTAAAAAAATATTACCTGTAGCTTTAATCTTTAAAAGTTGGAAAAAGGCTGTCTCAAAATACGAGGAGATTGATACGGGTTTTAGTTTTTTGATGATTAAGCTAGCGACGACTCACTTAGCTAGAATTATTAATAATTTAAAAAACGCATGTTCTTACCAAGTGGGTTATGCTTGCTATTCATTTATTTTATGGAGATGCTGAAAAAAGCATTTGTCCAAGAATAATAAATTTTGAACGCAGTTATAGTATAATTTTATTATACTAGTTTATAGGAAGGAGTTGTAAAATTGTAAATGAAACCTTTAAATTTTGCTCATCGTGGTTTTAGTGGGAAATACCCAGAAAACACCATGCTGGCTTTTCAAAAAGCCTTTGAAATAGGAATCGATGGAATCGAATTGGATATTCAATTAACAAAAGATCAAGAATTGGTAGTGATTCATGATACAACAGTGAATCGGACGACAAATGGCAAAGGCTATGTAAAAGATATGACTCTTAATGATATACGCCAACTAAATGCAGCAAACAAATTTACGAATATTTCTAAAAAAGAACTCATCCCTACCTTGGAAGAATATTTAGAGTGGGCAAGGGATAAACAGTTAGTAACGAATATTGAATTGAAAACCAATGTTTTCGAGTATCCTGGAATCGAAGAAAAAGTCGTTGATTTGGTACAAAAATACAACGTGAAAGATTCTATTCTTTTTTCTTCATTTAACCATTATACGATCCAAAAAATAAAGGAGTTGGATCCTAAACTTAAATGTGGGCTACTGTCTGCAGACTGGATTGTTGATTTTGGCAAGTACACTCGTGACTTAGGGGTAGAGTGTGTCCATCCAGGGTTCTTTATGTTGCAAAATTCTGCAGTACTGGAGAATATTAAAAACAATCATTTAGAGATCAATACTTGGACAGTCAATCAAGAGAAGCATATGAGACCCTTGATTGAAGCTGGAGTAACCAGCATAATCACCAATTATCCTAATTTATTGAAAGCTGTTTTGAATGAGTATTAATTAACTAGGTAGAAGCAACTGTAAAGCAAGATTTGCAGTTGCTTTTTTTTGAAACGTAAAAACAATTGTGTCTTTTTCTATCCGAAAAAAGACCTGATTCGAAAAGCAGCACTAGCGGATCTGGATAATTCCAAACATTTAAAGAAAAGAATATTGAGTGAACTTCCGAAAGCTTTCTTGCATTAGACGATGAGTTTAAGTATAGTTCTATTTAATATGGAGAAATGGGAGGAAAAGCAGTGACGAAAAAATTCCTGAGCAATATCATTTGTGTCATGTTTGGTGTTACGTTAATTGGGATTGGCGCAAGTTTATCTATTAAAGCAGCTATTGGCGTTTCCGCAGTTGATGCATTAAACAGCGGAATTAGTGAATTAACAACGATTAAAGTGGGAACGGTTTCTATTCTGGTCAACGTTACATTTGTTTTTGTACAAATGCTCATCCAAAAAAAGGATTTTAAACTTTTTCAATTGATGCAAATACCTCTCTCTTTGTTGATTGGTGAAGTAGTGAATGTCATGATTTATTCTGTACTGCCTTTAATTACTTTAGAAGAATACTATATGAATATACTCTTCTTAGTTCTAGGAAATTTATTTGCTGCATTAGGAGTTGGTTTATGCACGGCTTTAGATTTTATCAGTGTTCCACTAGAATCACTGTGCATGGTGTTAAGTAAAAATACCAGAGCCAGTTTTGGGGAAATAAGACAAAGAGCAGATGTCCTTATCATTGTTGCGTCCGTACTGTTGTCACTGTTGTTCAACGGTTCTTTTTTTATTCGGGAAGGAACAATTATCGGAGCCCTCATATTTGCCCCGATGATGAATTTCATTTATTTAAATCTTCATCGAGTTTTTCCTATTGAGCAAATTAAAATGGATAAAACAATTAAAGAAGCTATCTAGAAAGGGTGAGAGTTGATCTCAGCCTTTTTTCGTTCGCCCAGCATGGGCGAACTCTAACTAATGCATTTCCTAGGCTTCTTTGAAGAACGCCATTGACAAAAGGAAGAGGAAAGACTAAACTTTAATTATATGATAACGATTTCTAAAACCGGTTAACTAAACCGATAAACTAATTAATCAAATTAAAAGAGCAGGTGACGTATCCGAATGGCCAAAAAGAAAGTCACGTTAAAAGATATTGCTAAAGCAGCGAATGTTAGTGGAACAACGATTTCTCGTTATTTAAATGGGAAGTTTGATTATATGTCTGCAGACACAAGACAGACGATTGAAAATGTCATTAAGGAATTGGACTATCGTCCGAGTAATATTGCGCGTTCTTTAAAATCACAAAAGAGTATGTTGTTAGGAGCTGTGATAGCAGATATTGAGAATCCTTTTTCCAACACCATCATTAAAGGACTGTCTGATCAAGCAAATGAACTCAACTATTCCTTGATGATTGCAGTCTCAGACGGATCTAAAGAACAAGAACAAAAACACATTCAGCGTTTTATAGACAATCAAGTAGACGGATTAGTTATAAATACCGTTGGAATGAACGAAGACTATTTAACATCTTTAAAAAACGAGGAAATTCCGATTGTTTTATTGGATAAGAACACTTCCGACAAAAGCCTGGATTGCATCACATCAAATAATTATGGATTGAGTAAAGCGCTAGTTCATCATTTACTTGAAGAAGGATTTAAATCGATTGGTTATTTGGCACCAACGATTGAATCTAACACGGTACAGCTTCACAGACTTCAGGCTGTACAGGATGTTTTAAAAGAACATGAGGAAGTTCAACTGAATACTTACACGACTAACAAAGAAAATGCGGAAGAACTAAGGGATGCCATCAAGGACTTTTTCGTACTTCCAGAACCACGTGTCCTGATTGCGACAAATGGATTGATATTGATGAATGTCTTAAAGGAAATCAATAAAATCGGAAAACAAATTGGGAAAGATTATGGAATCTGCGGGTTCGATGATATTGTATCTGCTTCTATTGTCAACCCGGGAATTACGACGGTCGCCCAAAATTCATATGAATTGGGCAAAGAAAGCGGAGCATTGCTCATTGATAAAATCAAAAAAGAAAAACAAGAGAACACTGTGGTATACAAAGAACTGCCAGGAGAATTGAAAATACGCAAGTCTACAACATTAAAGGATGGAGAATAAAAGTATGAGCGATGTAATATTAATTGGAGAACCAATGGGGATGTTTATTGCAAATGATTATGGCGAACTGGAAGAAGGGAAATCTTTCTCTAAAGGAATCGCAGGTGCTGAAGTTAATGTGGGGACTGGTTTAGCTCGATTAGGATACGATGTTAATTTCCTGACTAAATTAGGAAAAGATCCATTTGGTTAATACATTTACAAATATCTTCAAAGCGAGAACATTGGGACAGATCATATTACTTTCGACGATGACTGCAATACTGGTATCATGCTGAAAAACAAAACGAAAGAAGGAGATCCTGTTACGGCTTATTACCGCAAAGGCAGTGCATTTTCCAACTTTTCCATAGAAGACGTGATGGATCTTGATTTTACAGATGTTCGGTTGCTGCATGTTACGGGAATTCCGCCTGCAGTGAACAGAATCACTCGTGGAGCTGTGTATCATTTGATGGCAAAAGCAAGAGAAGCAGGGACTTTTATTACCTTTGACCCTAACTTGCGTCCGGCATTATGGAAAAATGAAGAAACGATGATTAAAGTATTGAATAACATGGCTCGTTATGCAAATGTTGTACTTCCCGGTATTGCTGAAGGGAAAATTCTAACGGGATCCAATGACAAAGATGTCATTGCTCAATTTTATTTAGATATGGGCGTGGAATATGTCGTCATTAAAACAGGATCAGAGGGTGCATTCATTAAAAAACGAGGGGAAGAATTGAAAAATGTCCCAGGCTTTAAAGTAAAAGAAGTGGTTGATACGGTTGGAGCTGGAGATGGATTTGCAGTCGGGATCATCAGTGGTTACCTAGATGGATTGGACATGGAAAACAGTGCAGTTCGTGCTAATGCAATCGGCTCTCTGCAAGTGCAGAATCAAGGAGATAACGAAGGATTGCCAATGCGTGAGGAATTAAAAGTGTATATCGAAGCAAATAGACCTCAAAACTAAAAGTATTATCATCCATAAGAGTTTTCTACTATATGTAGATAGCTCTTATTTGTGTTTAATCTATGGAGGAAGCGTTTTGTTTGCAGCTGTTTAGCGAGAGTTTTATACTAAAAATGGTTAAACATAACGAAGAGGAGAGATAGAGATGGATACGAAACTGAAAGAAATTGCGCAGAAAGCCTTTGATTGCCAACAAGTATGTAATGAGTGTTTTGATGCCTGTTTGGAAGAAGAGCATGTGGGAATGATGGTGGATTGTATACGTACAGATAGAGAATGTGCAGATATTTGTGCTCTAGTGTCTACTTATGTTACCCGTGAAAGTGTACTAACAAAAGAATTGATTCAGCTTTGTGCAACTATTTGCCAAGCTTGCGGAGAAGAATGCGACAAGCACGACCACGACCACTGCCAAAGATGTGCGAAAGTTTGTTTTGAATGTGCAGAACTATGCCGCTCTTATGCAGCATAAAAAAGAAGGAGTTTATTCATTGGCCGTTCTGCAAGGACTGCTGGTGAATAAACTTTTTTGTGTTTTCAGCCTAAAAGAGGCGTTTTTACTTTAGGAATCAATATGGTATATTTAGGTAAACGGTCGATAAAGAAAGGAATATGTATGGAGAAAGTAAAAAAGCCTTCTTACCCTACAACATGGACAGGATTAAAGCCAATACGATTTAAGAAATATCAAAAATGGATCAATCGAGAAAAACCCGGTATTTGTGGGACTTATGTGAGCGCTGCATTAGTAGACGATACGTTCATACATCATTACAGTGCAGAATTGTCTAAAGAAAAATTATTGGCAGGGTTGAGAACGGTTGTGGATGATCGCTTCCCTTATAAAGGGACATTTCCTTGGGATCTACGATTAGGTTTGAGTTATGTGCTAAAAGATATACCAGAATTAAACGTTAAGATGAGTTTCGTCTCGGAACGGAAAGTAGTGGAACTGCTTAACCGTGAAGACCCTATACCGGTGGCAGTAGGTACTGCAAAAATATTCGGCAGCAAGTACAAAAATCATTGGTTGCTGGTTTACGCATATGGATACAATAAAGAAAGAAAGTTGTACTTTAGAGCCTATGATAATCACGGCAAATATTCTGCTATTGTTCCGGCTTCTCAAACATTAGGTTGTGTTTGGATAGAGAAGACAGATTCTTGACATCAGCCTGGCCAATTGAATGAAATAATAAAGGTACTGAGACGATAAGTCTCTAGAAAAGATGCATTCGTAAAATTATTGGAATTTTCAACCAATAAATTTGGGAATGCATCTTGCTTTTTATTTAATTCTTGCTGAAGAAGTTGGATTATTTGCCTTTAGGTCCTTGTTTATTTTGATGGGCCAGTCAGTATATAAGTGATATAGAGAAGGATACTTGGGCCTACCTAACAAAAAGCTGGTATCACAGTGTTAGAATGTGAAGTATTGAGGCTCTACTTAACAAAAAGCTGGTATCTAAAGGTTAAGTCATGAAGTATACCGTCTCAATCTAATCTACCTAATCCTTTACTAGCCACCATCACCAACTAGGAATCTGTGTGGTCTCCATAGCCAACAATTTGAAAAAATATAACAGAATAATCTCAATAGTGAGATCAAAAAATTAAACTTACATAAAAAAGTACTACTTTCATCTCCAAAAAAGAGAGAAAGTAGTACTTTTTTAGTTCAGCATCATTTAAGGTTTGCTGAGTTATTTTGTACCGTTGGAAGCCAAAACAGCTTCTTCACGTACTTCTGCTAAGCGTTGTCTTACGATATCTAAAATAGCTTCAGCATGTTCTGGTTTTTCTAAGTCGTAGTGATCGATATCGATCGTTAAAGTAGCACTCTTGTCGTAACTGTTGAACCACTCATCGTATTGGCCATGTAGATGTTTGTAATAATCTAATAAACCTGCATTCTTATCAATTTGTTCAAAATCACGACCGCGTTTTTCAATCCGTTCTAAAACAGTATCTAAAGACCCTCGTAAATAAATCAACAAATCAGGAGACTTCTTAGGCATGCTGTCTAATTCTTCCATCATGTTATCCAACAAATCAAGATAAGTATCCATTTCAGGTTCGCTCATATTTCCTTCTTCATAGTTGATACGAGTGAATAAAGCATCTTCATAGATTGAGCGATCCAATACATTGTTTTTGTGTTGGAAAGCTGCTTTGATACTTCTGAAACGTGTGTTCAAAAAATAAATCTGCAATGAGAAGGCCCAACGTTTAGGGTCCTCATAAAATTTTTCTAAAATACGGTTATCATCAACACTTTCATAAAAAGCTTCGCTTCCCAGTGCTTCTGAAATCATAGCGGTATAAGTACTTTTTCCTGATCCAATCATTCCTGCCAATACAATCACTGCGTCTTTATCTCCTTTCAATTAACGGTCATCCTCCTAAACAAAGACCGGCGTCTTTATCGTATATTTAACAAAAATTCAGCTTTGCTTAAATTCCCTTATATAGTATAGCATATTTTTTTCTTCTATAAGATTAGATTTTGGTGGTTCTGAAACTTTTGTTTTGTATGATGACGGAAACAAATGAAAGCTGATGGGATCAAGAAGCAAATGTTACGAATATTTGACAAATCAGGGAAAGCTGCATTCGATATTAGAATGTGGTTTTGCTTGATTCAGTGAACTAATGAAGATGATTGGTTTTATTCCAAGCGTCCAAATGGAAGGTGTCCTTTTCATAATTCAATATTGAAATACTGGTATTGTCTAATGGAGGAGCAGAGCGGAGATCTTTTATTTCTTTTCCAAGTAATGACAATAGGGTACACGTGATTGTGATGCTATGGCCAACAAACAAGATATCTTCATTTGGAAAAGCCGTACAAGCTTTATGAACTACATCAGTTCCACGTTTGATCAATTCTCTATAGGTTTCCCCTTTTATAGAAGTGGGGTTGTATAATTCCGGTCTTTCTCGCAAATGATAAAACATTTCCGGATAATTTTCTCTTAACTCCGGAATAAAAGCACCCTCCCAGTCACCGTAACGGAATTCTCGAAATTCTTCTGTGAAATGAACAGAAAATGGGTGTTGAAATTGATTGGTAATCAACTCCATCGTTTCTACAGCCCGATGTTGCGGGCTGGCAATGACACGCGGAATAGTTTCCATCTGTAAAGCTAGTCCAGTCTTTATAGCATCTTGCTTGCTTTCTGGTAAAAGGGGAGAATCGATATCCCCTCCTTGAACTCGGTCTGCTAGATTGTATTCTGTTTTTCCATGACGAACAAAATAAAGTTGTGGCATTGTGATTCCTCCTGTGATGAAATTTAATTTTATCATAACACACTGATGTGAAGTTTAAAAATCGAAACGAATATAAAATAAAAAAATAAAACGAATACATATTTTACGTGGTATCTAACTTATATTGATGTTATATCATGGTTTAAATAAATTTTAATAAATATTGGTATATCTATAAATAATTAAAAAAACGTGTTGAAATAAAATTTCAATGTGGTACTATGGTGTTGAAAAAGAAAACGCTGTAAGGAGGAATGCTATGTTTGGATTATCTGTATTTTTAGGCATCGACCTAACTGAAGATAAAAAACAATATTTAAAAGAAATGAAAGAAGCAGGGTTTACGAGTGTTTTTACGTCATTGCATATTCCAGAAGAAGACGCAGATCAGTACATGCAGAGATTAACGGATTTAGCATCATTAGTCAAAAAATGGGACATGGAGCTGATTGCGGATATCTCTAAAGGTGCCTTAGAAAAATTAGGAATTTCGATACATTCTGCAAGTTCTTTAGAGAAATTGAAACATATTGGTCTTACGGGGTTGAGAGTAGACTATGGATTCACAAACCAAGAAATTGCGTTTATGTCTAACAGTTTGGACATAGCGTTGAATGCTAGTACGATTACGGAGAAGGATGTGGAAGAATTAGTCCAGTATGGAGCCAATTTCCATAAAATGACAGCCATGCACAATTATTATCCAAGGCCAGAAACCGGCTTAGCAAAAGAAGTGTTTCAGCAAAAAAACGTGTGGCTAAATGAAATCGGTTTTACGGTGGCATCATTTGTGTCTGGAGATGAAGAACTAAGAGGACCGCTTTTCCAACATTTGCCTACCTTAGAAGACCATAGAGAACTGCACCCTTTAGCAGCAGCATTGGAATCACTTAAAGATTGTGCAGTAGATGCTGTTTATATAGGGGATCCCACGATTTCGGCGGTAACGTTAGAACAGTTTAAACACTATATACAAGAAGACACGATTCTTTTTCATGTCGAACCAATCAATCACTCGCCGTATTTCGAGCGTATTTTAGGAAAACATCAAAACCGATGGGATCCGGCAAAAGATGTGTTGAGAAGTGCTGACGCGCGATTTAAAGAGATAACTGAAATAGAACCACATGAAACAAGCAGCAGATTTAGAGGAGCGGTAACGTTAGATAACAATCGATACCAACGTTATATGGGAGAAACTCAAGTAGTCGTCCATGAATTGCCGGCAGATGAGAAAGTAAACGTGGTAGCTCAAATCAAAAAAGAAGATTTGTCATTATTAGACTGGTGTGTTGCCGGTAGTCAATTTGAGTTAAAGAATTAAAGGGTTAAAAAGAGGAGAATGACATTGAATTTAGATAAATTAACTACAGAAACCAGAAATCAACAAACGATGAATTTGGACGAGCTGTCCACCAGCGAAGTCTTGCACTTAATGAACGAAGAAGATAAAAAAGTAGCTGCGGCAGTCGAAAAAGAATTGCCTTCTATTTCAAAAGCAGCTGAAGCGATTGTGGCTAGTTTTGAAAAAGGCGGACGTCTGATTTATATGGGAGCTGGAACCAGTGGACGTTTAGGTGTATTGGATGCTGCTGAATGTGTCCCAACGTTTAGTGTAGAACCCACTATGGTACAAGGATTGATCGCCGGTGGAATGAAGGCGATGACAGTAGCAGTTGAAGGAGCAGAGGATTCTCAGACTCTTGGAAAAGAAGATTTGCAAGCTATTGATTTGAATGAAAATGACATTGTTATCGGAATCGCTGCAAGCGGCAGAACACCTTACGTCATTGGCGGTTTAACGTATGCTAAAGCAGTAGGAGCCGTTACAGCCTCACTTTCATGCAATAAGAACGCAAAAATCAGCAAGTATGCAGAATTGCCGATTGAAGTAGAAGTAGGACCAGAAATTTTGACCGGTTCTACAAGACTGAAATCTGGAACAGCGCAAAAGTTAGTGTTGAACATGTTATCTACCAGTTCAATGATCGGCGTTGGAAAAGTATACCAAAATCTGATGGTAGATGTTAAACCATCTAATGAAAAATTAGTAGAACGTTCAAAACGAATCATTATGCAAGCTGCGGAATGTTCTTATGAAGTCGCTGCAGAAGCATTTGAGGCTGCTGACCAACAAGTCAAAGTCGCTATTGTTATGGTTTTAACGAACACTGCAAAAGATAAAGCGCAACAAAAATTAACGGAAGCAAAAGGCTTTGTTAGAAAAACAATAAATTAAAACACATATAAAGGAGGAAAAAAAGAATGGCAAATGCAAAAGAAGAAAAATTAGCTAAAGACATCTACAATCAAGTTGGCGGAATGAGTAATGTTGGGAATGTCATCAACTGTATGACTCGTGTACGTTTAGATATCAAAGACTATGATCAAGTGGATATCGATAATTTGAAAAAAGTAGATGGTGTATTAGGGGTCGTAGAAGACGATACTCTACAAATCGTTTTAGGCCCTGGAATCGTTACTAAAGTAGCGAACCAAATGTCTCAAATGAAAAAAGGGCGTCCCGCTGAAGTCGATTCTACAGGCACAAATTCAGGGAGAGCTGAAGCAGAACGAAAAGCAGCTGCAACTAAATCAGAACAAAAGAAACGCAATAATACTCCATTCAAGCGTGCTCTAAAATCAATTGCGAATATATTCGTACCACTGATTCCTGCATTTGTTGGAGCTGGTATCATTGGCGGGATTGCATCTGTACTCCAAAACTTGATGACAGCTGAAGCTATCGATGCAGCAACTTGGCAAAATATTGTCTTAGTATTAAATATCATCAAAAACGGACTATTTACGTATCTAAACATTTATATTGGTATCAATGCTGCTAAAGTCTTTAAAGCTACGGAAGGACTTGGAGGAGTTGTCGGGGGAATCATTTACTTAACCGGTATGACTCCAGAAGCTCCATTACCCAACATCTTTACTGGTGAACCTTTAGCAGCGGGACAAGGCGGGGTCATCGGAGTCGTCTTAGCTGTATGGCTATTGTCTATCGTTGAAAAGAACTTGCGCAAAGTCGTTCCGGATTCATTAGATGTTATTGTGACTCCGACGATTTCTTTACTGGTAATCGGATTGATTACCATCTTCTTGATCATGCCGATCGCTGGTTTTGTCTCTACTTCTCTCGTAGGTGCAATCACTTGGGTCTTAAATGTTGGTGGAGCATTTGCTGGTTTCGTCTTAGGGGCTTTGTTCTTGCCGATGGTTATGTTTGGACTACACCAAGTCTTGACGCCAATTCATATTGAAATGATTGCTTCACAAGGGTCTACTTTGCTATTACCGATTTTGGCTATGGCTGGTGCTGGTCAAGTTGGAGCAGCCTTCGCATTATGGGCAAAATGCAGAAAAAACAAACAATTAACGAACATGATCAAAGGCTCTTTACCAGTTGGTATCTTAGGAATTGGTGAACCATTGATCTATGCAGTAACATTACCATTAGGTCGTCCATTCATTACAGCTTGTATTGGTGGAGGAATCGGTGGAGCTGTCATCGGATTGATCGGTGGAGTTGGAGCCACAGCTATTGGACCAAGTGGAGTGGCCTTGATTCCGTTGATCGCTGATGGATTATGGTGGGCTTATGTACTAGGTTTATTAGCAGCATATGCTGGTGGATTCTTAGCAACCTACTTCTTTGGAGTACCTGCAGAAGCTATGGAACCAACTGAATTACCGACAACTGAAATTGATGGTGAAACAGTAGTCGACTATTAATCAGTTAATCTATATACTATAAAAGGAAGACTAAAAGGCAACTAGCTGTGATCAGTTTAGGTGCCTTTTTCCTTTAGTCAGATTTGTTCAACTAAAATTGACCTAAGTAAGATTGCTTAAAAGGAGCACACACATGTTAAATAATATCTTATTAAACATTAAAGAGAAAAAGGGTACTTTACCTTTGTCTGAAAAGAAAATCGCGGAATTGATTTTGCAAGAACCGGCCTCTATTATTAATATGAATTCTTCATTACTAGCTCAAAAAGCAGGATCTAGTTCAGCAGCAGTTATTCGGTTCTGCCACTCGATCGGGCTGAAGGGTTTTGTAGAATTAAAATTGCAGCTTTCAGCCGATTTGCAAGGAATCAATGACAATTTATATACAGATATTCTGCCTGGTGAAGAGTTGGCTAAAATCAAAAAGAAATTGCTCGTCAATACAAACCATGTCTTCAAAGAAACCAACAATACGTTAGCTGATGAGGTTGTTTTTAGTGCTACTAAATTATTTTACAGTAGTTCGGTTATTTATCCTTTTGGTCTGGGGGCTTCAAGTATTGTAGCAGAAGATTTTCAACAGAAGTTTAGTCGTATTGGAAAAAAAGTTATTTTTATACAGGATCAGCATGTGTTAGCTACATCATTGGCGGCTTCGGATAAAGACGCTTTATTTTTGGGGATTTCAAATGCTGGAGAAAAAGGAGAAGTACTTGCCTTAACTAAAATGGCTAAATCATTTGGTCTCAAGACCGTTTCACTTACCCGCAATACAGAAAATACATTGAGCCACGAAACAGATGTAGCTTTAAAAACCGCCTTTGCACAAGAACCCCCGTTAAGAAGCGGGGCGACCATTTCTTTATTGACACAAATGTATGCCATTGATATATTGTTTTATGCTTATGTCACCAATTATTATGAATCGAGCTTGGAAAATCTGGAAAAATCAAAAGAAGCGATCAATCATTTATATAAACAATATGACTTTTGATGAATCGTTTGGAAAAATCATACAATATAAAAGCCAAGAATCAAGGATAAGCCTTGATTCTTGGCTTTTTACATTAATACATTTAATAATTAAAAAGTTTTGTTTGAGTTTTAGGACCGCAATTGCCGTCATTTTTCAGATTGTGATCTTTTTGGAATTGTTTGATGGCGGCAGTTGTTTTAGGACCGTATTTTTTATCTAAGGAGCCCACATTGGTATATCCTTTGCAATAAAGCATTGCTTGGACGGCGTAAACGTCCCAACCTTCGTCATTCGGTAAAAGAGCACGAGCCGTTTGTGATATTTCACCGCTCCAGATACCGCTTGGGTATAAACCGACAGCCCGTTGAAACAATTGAAGAATCGCTTTTTTAGTATCAGGCCCGGCTGAACCGTCAGGCGAAGTGCCGACAGTCCGTTGGATTTGTTGGATAATCTGCGTTTTATTCAATGTCAGTTGTTGTTGGGTGATTTTTAATTCCTGACCTAAATAAATCACCTCAGAAGGGAGCTGGTTGACAGTCTTTAACCAACTGATTGTAGTAGCATATTTTTTTGCTATTCCCCAAAGCGAATCGCCTCTTTTGACAATATGGGTGAGATAATCAACAATATGTTCTTCTTTAGGCTTTGTCTTTTTTTCAACGTCAGCAGCAAACTGAGTTAAAGAGATTCCGAAATCAGCTAAATAATTGTCTGGATCTGTATGAGTGGTTCCGCCTAAATGTTGGGTTACCCAATGGTGAGTTTTAATCCCTTTATCTTTAAGTGTTTTTCCCGTATTCAAGGTTATTGGGATAGAAGCTTGCGCAGCCAGTGTTCTCAATAGCCAGATATATGCAGCGTAATCTTTTTTAAATTGTTCTTTGTCCGTTGTGCGGGCTAGTTCAACTTGAGCGTAAGCATAAGGATTGGCATTTGCACCAGCACCGTATTGCATAAGATTTGTCTGAGCCAGTTGGACGATCTTTCCTCCAGCTCCAACCCAATGACTTGTATAGGCTCCGCCTTCCCTAGCATTACGTGACATATATTGGATTTCATTTTTTAAAGCGTCTGGCCCTGTGTTTTTTGGGTTTCCTGATTCGTGGGCGATAATAAAGCGAATGTCTTTTAACGGTTTTTGTTTGAGATTAAGAAGTTGCTTTTCTATGGGATATGTCATAATTTCCTCCTGTTCATATAAGCAATAAAGTAAATCAGCTTAGAGCAGCTTTTTAAAGACAAAAGACCAGACCAATATTGATTGGTCCAGCCTGTTGTAGGGACGAGTTTATTCAGGACTCATTATTTCTTTAACAAATGGTCATTATTCAGTTTCAAAAATATCTGTTAAGATACGTTCGACATAACGAGCAGAAAGTCTTCCCGCGTAAGGATTAACCCCATCTATATCAAACATATTCAAATGAATGATTTTATCCATAGCTTGTTGAGCAGTTTCTGGGGATAGATCGAGAATAGGGTCTTTCACACTCATTGTTTTAGTTTTACCAGCACTGGTGCTGAATTTTAGCTCTAATGTTTTTGTCATTGTTTATTCCTCCTTTTAATGAATTGAGTTGGTTTAGCGAGTATATTTATACTCTTCTACAATCACTGTATGTCCTAGCGGTAATTCAGACAAAGATTCGATAGCATCTGTAAATTCAGCTACTTGAGATTCATTTACATCTGCAATAATATTTGGGTAGCTTCGACGAATAAAATCCTCGTTCTCAATATCTTCAAAATAGACTTCGATAGCTCCTTTGCTCCATTCTTTTTGCATGTGGTCTTCCTCCTTTGATTAGTGTTGTAAGGTTGTCATGACTGCTTACATTTTTAATAACGCAAAAGTAAAAAGATGTGTTACTACCTATTCTTTCCAAGATAAAAAACTAAAAAGGGCGTCCTCCACACTGAACAGAGATGCAACTTGTATTGGTGTTGTAAGTCATCTTCTTTGAACAGACTAAAGGTTTTTGATATGATTATTTTGAAAACAGGACAACTGTTTTATGTTCAAACAATCAACTAGTTTCTAAAATAAATTGGAGCGTGAGAAGCATGCAAAGAAAAATAGAAGGAACCTATCAAAGCTCAAAAGAAGTATTAGCAGCAGTAGAAAGATTGTTGAATGAAGGATATAAGGGAGAGGAAATTGTTGTCATTACAGATAACAACTCTAATCATCAAAAAGAATTAGACGATATGTCATTAATTGAAGTTGATGCAGTTGATCCGAACGAAGGATTGTCTTTCTGGGATAAAGCTAAAGAGATGTTGAGCTTTGGCAATTATGATGTAAATGAGTCTCATAGTCCACTGACTGAATATGGTGTTGAGGATGCAGAAGCTCAAAGGCATAATGAAGCATTGAGAAATGGCGAGATTCTAATATTGGTCAATAAAGAAGTGCCAAAAAATATCAAAGATGTTGCTGAAGATAATGGATCTAGTGACATCAAAAAAGTCTCCAATCACCAGGATGAGTCATTAGAAAACACTAGAGAAGAAATGAAAGAAGAATATGAGCCTGCTCCTGGCGACAAGGAGACTTTTGATCCCAGCAAAGCTCAATCTTCTCGAGAAGATAAACACTTTGACGATGCATTAAAAGATAATAAAGGCGAGGAGTCGGATATTATGAATAACAATGAAAATAATAATCGTTTGGATGATGAACAAGCACCGCAATTAACAGGCGATGAAACAAGCGTTACTTTAGATGAAGGAACGCATGAATATCCTGATAAAGTAAATACCGGCTATACTGAAGGATCTACTGAAAAACCCGCACTATCACCTTTAAATGCAGAAGAAAAAGAAGAAAAATCACCTTCAGAAAACACAGAACAACCAGAAAGTGATGCTTATTACAACGATGAGTACCAAGATGCTGGCGGCAAAACGATCGAAGATGACGAAAGAAAGAACTAAAAGAATCGTTTAAAAATATATACAGTTAACTATATAAAGCAAACGGGAAGCTAGAACCAAAATGTTCTAGCTTCTTTTTTTTATCTTATGGAGAGATTCTGTACCTTATTTTGGTTCTTCATCTTCTAATGTTGGTAAAGAAATTTCCTCCGACCTATGGGGCTGCTGATGGAAAATCAGGTGAACACCTTGGTGCAGACTCCTAAAAGGTAGAGATTTTATTATGCAGCTTATTGGTTGATTTAAGTTTGTTATTTAACCGAATCAAGCCGGCTAATTTTGTTCTTAATGTTTAAACGGAATTTTTCATCAAGGAAGTATTAGCCTTAATGTTTAAAGCGCGTTTTTCATCAAGGAAGTATTAGCCTTGATGTTCAAAGCGTATTTTTCATCAAGGAAGTATTAGCCTTGATGTTCAAAGCGAATTTTTCATCAAGGCAGTTTTATCCTTGATGTTCAAAGTGCGTTTTTCATCAAGGAATTTATAGCCTTGATGTTCAAAGTGCGTTTTTCATCAAGGAAGTATTAGCCTTGATGTTCAAAGTGCGTTTTTCATCAAGGAAGTATTAGCCTTGATGTTCAAAGTGGATTTTTCATCAAGGCAGTATTAGCCTTGATGTTCAAAGCGAATTTTTCATCAAGGCAGTATTAGCCTTGATGTTCAAAGCGTGTTTTTCATCAAGGCAGTATTAGCCTTGATGTTCAAAGTGGATTTTTCATCAAGGCAGTATTAGCCTTGATGTTCAAAGTGTGTTTTTCATCAAGGCAGTTTTAGCCTTGATGTTCAAAACGTGTTTTTCATCAAGGCAGTATTAGCCTTGATGTTCAAAGTGCGTTTTTCATCAAGGCGGTATTAGCCTTGATGTTTAAACCGTGGCTCAAGACTTGCATCTTTCTTCATGGCTATGCAACCCGATATTCCTCCATAAATTTCTAGAAAATGAGTTTCTAATCGGTTTAGAGTTGAAAAAATGTATTTTCTACTTACCAACATCAAATAGTGTAGAATCCTTATTTTCGAGCGTCTTTTTTGTATCTAACCCTTCTTTTTGATATCTTTATGGTGAATAGATTTGAAAATGCATTCATTAAAAAGAAACATCCATTAAAGTTAGAGAGGTTGGAAATGAATATGTCAAATGATGAGCTAAGATCTCAAGAGCCAAAAAAAGATTATCTGATGAGTGACGCTACGGCAGATGTTCCACAAGAAATTGAAGTCGAGGACCCAAACTATAAACCCGCAGAAAAGTTAAAGGGGAAAAATACGATTGTAACGGGTGGCGACAGCGGTATTGGCCAAGCCACAGCGATTGCATTTGCAAAAGAAGGCGCAAATGTGGCGATCGTTTATTACGAAAACGATGAGGATGCTGACAAAACCAAAAATCGTTTGGAAGAAATTGGGGTACAGGCGTTAGCCTTTAAAGGTGATGTAGGAAATGAAGAATTCGCAAAAGATGTTGTAAAACAAGTAGCAGATGCTTGGGGGGAAATAGATGTTCATGTCAATCATGCAGGTGAACAGCATGTTCAAGAAAAACTGCAAGATGTAACGGCTGAACAAATTGATCGGACATTCCGTACTAATGTATACAGCATGTATTATTTTGTAAAAGCTGTTTATCCTCATATGCCAAAAGGAGGATCCATTATCAACACCGCTTCTATTACAGCTTATCAAGGAAATCCTCTTTTCCTTGATTACTCAGCTACAAATGGGGCAATAGTCAGTTTTACCAGATCACTATCACAACATCCTGAAATCCTAGAGAAAGAAATTCGAGTAAATGGAGTAGCTCCAGGTCCAATTATGACACCAATGATTCCTGCTACATTTGATGAAGAAAAATTAAAAACTTGGGGTAAAAGTGGTCCTTTCGGCAGACCTGGCAAAGCCTATGAATTAGCAGGAGCTTATGTATACTTAGCTTGTTCCGATTCAAGTTATGTATCCGGACAAGTGTTACATGTAGATGGGGGAGAATTTACCACTAGCTAATTAAAGGAACGCAAGGAGGATGGTTATGGGAAAAAGAATAGAAGGTTCATACACTTCAATAGAAGAAACCATACAAGCAGTGCGGCGGTTATTGAACGAAAGTTACTATTTATCGGGAGATATTACTATCATCACCAATCAGAGAAATCGGGAAAATTTAGAAGAGCTGACTTCGGTACAAGTAGATAAAGTAGCGACGGTAGAAGACAAATCAACATGGAATCGATTCAAAAGTATGTTCTCTGCTTCAAATGAGGAAGCCACTTTAGAACAATATGGAATTGAAATGCATGATGCAGTTAAATTTGAAGAGGACTTAACAAGTGGAAACTACATTATTATTGTTGAAGAAGATAAAATTTTGAACGATAGTCTAAACAATCCGGTAACGAGCATAGCTGATGCGGTTGTTGAAGCAAGAGATGAGAGCTCTTCTCATGACCAGACCCCAGAAGTCAAAGAAGCTAAAAAAATCAGACCTGAACAAGAAACGATCGTAGGAAATGAAGAAGATCCTTTATTAGATGGTTCAGTAGACAGAGGTCCAATATATGGAATAGTGGAGGATGATCCTAATAAAGAGACGCTAAACGATAATTAAAACTGAGTGTTTTTATTTAGCTTGTTGGGCAGTTACTGCCCAACAAGCTTTTTATATATCATAAAGCAAAAAAAATGTATAATAAAACTCTGTTTTGTATTGTGATATCCTGAAATTTCTTCTATAATGAAATAGAAAACGTTTTACAAATTGAAGGGAGAATGAATAATGAAAGTAGATTTAACGAAAAAACCTTATCATTTAGATGCTGAATCTATCGACTGGGTTGAAAACACTATTTCAAATATGACGGACGAGGAAAAAATTGGGCAGTTATTTATCAATATGGGTTCAAGCCGTACAGAAGAATATTTAACAGGTATAGTAAACGATTATCATATTGCAGGTGTTCGTTATAATCCAGGCACAGCAGAAGAAGTATACGAACAAAACCGTATTTTGCAAGAAAACAGTAAAATTCCCTTGTTGATTGCAGCAAACACTGAAGCAGGTGGAAATGGTGCTTGTACTGATGGAACATACATTGGTCATGAAGTGAAAATCGCTGCTACAAACGACCCTAAATATGCCTATGAAATGGGATGTGTTTCAGGAGTTGAAGCAGCATCTATCGGATGTAACTGGAGTTTTGCTCCAATCGTTGACCTTTTACGCAACTGGCGTAACCCAATCATCTCAACTCGTACTTGGGTGCAGATGTGGATCAAACGATTGATTTGTCTTTAGAGTATATGAGAGGAATTCAAGAAAGTGGGATTGCACCAGCTGCAAAACATTTCCCCGGGGATGGAATAGATGAACGTGACCAACATTTATCATTTGCACCTAACCACTATTCTGTAGAAGAATGGGATCAAACATTTGGTAAAGTTTACAGCTCTTTATTTGATGCTGGTTTACCGTCTATCATGGCTGGTCACATTTCATTACCTGCTTATGTTCGTCATTTCAATCCAGAAGCTACTGTACAAGAAGCAAATCTTCCTGCTACTTTAAGCAAATACATTTTGACTGATTTATTAAGAGACAAAATGGACTTTAATGGATTAGTTGTTACTGATGCAAGTCACATGGTTGCTTTAACAGGTGCTATGAAACGGAAAGATATGCTTCCAGCTTCTATTGCTGCTGGTTCTGACTTGTTCTTATTCTTCAATGATCCAGATGAAGACTTCCAATGGATGATGGATGGATACAAAAATGGTGTGATCACTGAAGATCGTTTACAAGAAGCGTTGACTCGTATTTTAGGAACAAAAGCTGCTCTAGGTTTGCACAAAAAAGCCAAAACAGCATTGCTTCCTACTAAAGAAGAAGCAATGGCAAAAATCGGTCTTCCAGAAAATAAAAAAATCGCTGAAGAAGTTGCTGACCAAGCCATTACATTGGTTAAAAACAACGAAAACATCTTCCCGGTTTCTCCAAACTCGCACAAACGTGTGTTGTTGGTAGACGTTAAAGGGACTCAAGGTGGGTTTGGTGCTATGATCGGTGATTCTGGTAAGCCATCTGATAAAATGAAAGAAATGCTTGAAGCGGAAGGATTCGAAGTAACGATTTGAGAATCTGCTGAAGAAAAAATTATGAAGATGCCTGAAGAAGAGAGAAAAGCAGCGTTAGCAAATGTATACGCACAAAAACGTCCGATTTCTGAATTAACAGAAAATTATGACTTGATCATTAATTTAGCTGTTGTTAATCCAAATACTGACCAACGTATTCAATGGCCAGCATCAAAAGGTACTCCAGACATTCCATTTTATATACGTGAAGTACCAACAATCTTTGTTTCATTGCAATCTCCGTTCCATTTGGCTGATGTGCCTCAAGTACAAACATACATCAATGCTTATGACAGTAAGGAATTTACAATGAAAGCTTTAGTCGACAAAATGTTAGGTCGTTCTGAATTCAAAGGCGTATCTCCAGTAGACGCATTCTGTGGATTCGAAGACACAAAATATTAGAGAGCAACCAACTGCTCATCCAAGAAAATACTTTCCTGGATGAGCAGTTTCTTTTAGATAAAAGGACTTTTTTTAGAATGAAAATCATTGATTCGAACGTTTGTTTGAGGTACGCTATTATAAGAGAAATAAATAAGAGCTAGGAGGTGGGGGCTTTGGTATTGATACCAAATGAGCAACCATCAAATTCAAATAAATCTGTCCCTAAAATTACTAAAATAGAAACACAAAAACGTAAAGGCAGATACAACATTTATTTAGATGAAGAATATGCATTCCCAGTAGACGAAGCAGTATTAGTCAAACATGTTCTGTTTAAAGGAATGGAAGTCACGAAAGAGTTCCAACAACAACTGGAACAGGAAGATAATTTCAGTAAGGCATTTTCTCGTGCAGTGAACTATTTGAGTTATTCATTGCGGTCAGAAAAAGAAGTACGAGATGACCTAGTCAAACATGAATTTAGTATAGAAACAGCTATAAACGTGATTGAAAAATTGAAAGAAATGAAGTACATTGATGATCTCACTTATGCGGAAAGCTACACAAGAACGGCGGCTAATCTAAATGGAAAAGGTCCATACAATATCCGTCAAGAATTGAAAAAGCGAGGTATAAAAGAAACGGTCATTGAGCAAGCTTTGCTGGAATACCCTATGGATCAAAGAGTTGAAAACGGGATAGCAGCTGCTAAAAAAGTCCTTAAACGGACAAAGCGAAGTTCTTCTAAAGAGACAACTAACAAAGTCAGACAAGGTCTGATGCAAAAAGGGTTTAACAATGATGAAATAACCGAAATATTAAATCAAGTGGATACTGAAAAAGATGAAGACGATGAATACGAAGCGCTGAAAAAACAAGGTGAGAAAATTTGGCGAAAACAATCTAAACTTGAAGGAAGTAAAAAAATTCAAAAGGTCAAAGCTAGTCTTTACCAAAAAGGTTTCAATGGTGATTTGATCAATCAATTTATAGAAGAAAAGGAATTAGAAGACGAATGAATAAGTTAGCAGTTAACAACCATGAAGCAAGAGTGATTGATGGGATAAAAATGTGGTCAGAAGAGAGAATCGAGCGATTCCGAGCAACTTTACTGAGTTGGTATGATATTGAAAAGCGAGATCTGCCATGGAGAAAAAATAATGATCCATACCGTATTTGGGTATCTGAAATTATGCTGCAGCAAACGCGGGTCGATACTGTCATCCCCTATTATTTAAATTTCATGCGTACTTTTCCTTCGATTGAAGCTTTAGCCAACGCAGAAGAAGATACTCTATTGAAAGCATGGGAAGGATTGGGATATTATTCGCGTGTTCGAAACATGCAGAAAGCGGCTATTCAGATTATGGAAGACTATGATGGGAAAATGCCAAATGACCCTAAAGAAATTATCAAATTAAAAGGGATTGGTCCCTATACAACTGGAGCCATATCCAGTATGGCTTTCGGACTGCCAGAGCCCGCTGTGGATGGGAATATCATGCGGATCTTGAGTCGTTTATTTGAAATTGATGCAGATATTGCTGTTCCCGCCAATCGAAAAATATTTGAAGATATCTTAAGAGAAATCATCGACCCTTATAAACCAGGCGACTTCAACCAAGCATTAATGGATCTGGGGGCCACTATTTGTACGCCTAAGAATTACCATCCAGAAAATAGTCCGGTGAAAGAGTTTAATCAATCCTATATCAATAGAACATGGGAGAAATATCCAGTTAAGAGTAAAAAGAAAAAAGCTAAACCGCTTTATTATGCAGGAATGATCATTCAAAATGCTAAAGGAGAATTTCTGTTGGAAAAACGCCCTGCAAATGGTTTATTGGCTAATATGTGGACTTTTCCATTGATTGAAGAAAAAAGCTTAAGCGACTTTTTTGTGCGTGGTAAGCTGGTCAAACTAGAGGATGCTGAAAAAGTAAAACAGCATACGTTAGATGTAACACAAGAGCTAGCAGAGAAATATAGGTTGGAACCTGTACTGATAAAAGAACCATTTGCAGGAGAGGTCCATATCTTCAGCCATCTTAAATGGCATATGGCGTTGTATTATGGGCAGCAAATAAATACCATACCGGACAATTCTCTACCAGAAAACTGTTCTTGGGTAAATCCAGAAGATTTTGACCAATACACTTTTCCAGGACCGCAAATGAAAATGTGGGCAGCTTATAAGAAGAGATTTGAAAAAAATTAGGCACTCAGCTGACATGACTACGGTGAAATGTCAGCAAATAAAAAAGTTTGTTTATCCAACGTTTTTTTTACTTTATTAAAAAGGTTATGGTATACTATTTAATGATTCGAGTGTGTTTTCATACTCGTGGTAAAGTAAAAATCTCATCTAAGTTATTTGAGATAAAGAAAGTTGGGTTAGCGATGCATCATCCAAAAGAAGGAGAGTACATCACAATCCAAAGCTATAAACACGACGGCAGTTTACATCGCACGTGGCGAGATACTATGGTACTAAAAACCAGTAATCAATCTTTGATTGGATGCAACGACCATACTTTAGTAACGGAAGCAGATGGTAGAAGATGGGTAACTAGAGAACCTGCTATTCTTTATTTTCATAAAAAATACTGGTTCAACATCATCGCAATGATCCGTGACAATGGAGTATCTTATTATTGCAACCTTGCCTCACCAGCTCTTGTTGATGAAGAAGGGTTAAAATATATTGATTATGATTTAGATATCAAAGTATTTCCAGACGGCGAGAAACGGTTGTTGGATGTAGATGAGTATGAAGACCATAGTCGTAAATGGCAGTATCCTGAAGATATTGATCACATACTAAAAGAAAATGTGAAAATTCTTGTGGACTGGATCAACGAAGGAAAAGGTCCTTTTTCACAGGCCTACATGGACATTTGGTATGAACGGTACCGCCAATTATCACATAAAGAATAGGTCTTTTTGCTGATTGTGAGAGTATTCCAAAAATGGGATAAAAATAGAAACAGGTCATGTCAACGTGAAATTAGTGATGGTGACCTGTTTTTGTATGCTATAATAACAATTGAAATTAAAATTAAGGAGTGAAAAAGTGTGAAAAAGAAAGGCATCTTAATGGTTGTCTTATTGTTTTTTCTCACTGTAGCAGTTGTCTATTTAGGATATAGTTATTCCGATAAACAGCAAGAAGAATTGATACACGCTACTTCAACTGCAGCAGAAAAAGAAGAAACAGCAGACAATGAAGAAGGAACTATTGAAACTGTTGATCCAGCGACTTATGAAGAGAAACGTGAGCAGTTATCCGTTTTGGATTATTTGAAATACATAGGAACACAGAATGAAGAAATAGCCATTGCTTTTTATGGACAATTACCAGAAACAGAATCTTGGACTGGAAACACGGTAAATACCCTAGAAACTGAATTAAATCTGGAGGTTAAAAGCACACTTCTTACAGCATCTGAGACCGATTCATATGAATTGTACATTACAAATAAGGCTCAAGAGTTAGCTGAAACGAATGCTGCAGTAGTGTTCTTTATGATACCAGCGTTGGGAGACCAAGTCCGTGACGTTAGTTTAGAGGATTCAAAAGATTATTTAACACGAAACGTTACTCAAATTCAAGAAGTTCTTCCGGATACTTTAGTAGTACTAGTCTCGCCCCATCCAACTAATAGCGCTGGAAATAGTCTGAATTCTCGTATGTTGGATTACGTTCAATATACGAACAGTGGCATAGAAGCAGCAGAAGAAAATAATATGCCCGTGTTTGATCTGCATGCGGCATATACAGAAAGACTCACAGCAGAAAATATTGAATTAACAACTGTTTTACAAGAAGATGGCACTTTATTAAATTCTCAAGGTGAAGAATTAATGTCTGAACTGTTTATGGAACAGCTAATTGTACCTGTTGACACGACTTCAGGAATACAGTAAAGCGGATAAAAATAAATACACCTAAAAAAGCTTGATTCGGCAATGATTGCCGAATCAAGCTTTTATTGTTCAATGTTTCGAATATTTTCAATCTCTTCGCTTTTTGACCAATCATAGTGTCTATAGCTGGTAACCAATCGATTGAGAAGGATGAGATTTTCTTCATAACTTAGGATATCTGACATGATATGAATAACGGCATTGCTTTCTCCATAATCATCATGCATATAAGACTCCATCTTCGCTTCATTAAAGAATGTACTCATAAATTCTTTTCGAAGGGAAGACTTGTAAGCAATAAAGTTTACGCCTTCAGGGTCAACACGTCCATTAAATTTTAACAATATCTGTTCATGACCGCTCAACAAAACCTCTAACCGTTCGCGAATCAAGATGCGCAAATCAGAAGAGAAATGATTGAACACATTTTCTGAACTGTGTAGTGTCTGTGCTAAATCAAACGCTGAGTTAGTTGTTCTGATCAGTTGTCTGTACACAGCCATTTTACGAAGTCTTCGAATATTTTTTTCTTTAGAAAGTGTAATAGTACTTTCTTCTTTCATCATCGACAGATAATTTTCCATTCGTTTGATTTCAGACTGAATAAATTTTAAATCCTTTTTTAGAATGGTAAATTGTGTATTTTTTCGTACGCTGGCCCGTATCCACTTCATGATCTCAGATGCGGTGTAATCCATTAAATGAAATAACCTTTCTTCGTATCTTGGACGATACAGCAGTGTGTTTACAAGTGTTCCAATAATAATTCCTAATATAGTAGCCAAAACTCGTAAAGCAGCTGCAATAATGAATGAATCAGCTGTGGTAAAACTAATGACAATCAATGTCACCACTGCGTTCCCAATAACATTATCAAATTTTAATTGATGTAATATTGCAATTAAAATGGCTGAAGCAAATCCGACGATCACATAATGTGTTCCAAATAACAGTGTAAAGACAACTGCTACTATACCGCCAATTGTATTTCCTAAGATTCGATTTCGTACTTGCACCCATTGACGCTTAGGGGAAGGCTGCATAGCAAAAATAGCAGCAATACCAGCTAAAATACTGCCTTGTGGAATACCCAAAAGCGGAGGAAGCATCAAAGAAAGCGCAACTGCAAGGCCGGTTTTAAACGTACGAGCACCAATTTTCATTAAAAATGAGTCCCTTCATTTCGTTATAATCATTTCCTATAATTGACCTATTATATCAAAGGTAGACCATTTTGCAAAGGTGTAATTGCAATAATATAATTGGAGCAAAGGAATCTATCTTTATAAAGTTGAAAAAGCTGCATCTATAGCACGTTTTGTTTCATCGATATCTTCTTGAGTATGCATGATCGTAATGTACATTGCTTCGTATTTACTTGGAGCTAAATTGATGCCTTCGTCCAACATAGCCTTAAAGAACTTACCATAGCATTCAGTATCTGTATCAACCGCATCGTTGTAATCTTCTACTTTATGGTCAGTGAAGTAAACTTGTAAAGAGCCGCCGATTTGATTAACGGTTGTTGGAATAGAGTATTTCTCACCAGCCGCTATAAGGGCATCTTTGATTTGTTCAGCAAAATCAGCCATTCTTTCATAAATACCCGGCTCTTGCAGAACTTCTAAACAAGCAATACCTGCTTGCATCGAAAGAGGATTTCCTGCCATGGTACCAGCTTGATAAGCAGGTCCAAGAGGAGCAACAGTGTCCATGATTTCAACAGGACCACCGTAAGCACCAATAGGAAGTCCACCGCCGATAGATTTACCAAAGGCAGTTAAATCAGGGATGACGCCCAGTAAATCTTGTGCAGCTCCATAATGGAAACGGAAATTTGTGATAACTTCATCATAAATGACTAAAGCGCCGTGTTGATGAGTGATTTCATTTACAGCTTCTAAGAAACCAGGTTTTGGAGCAACCATACCAAAATTACCTACGATCGGTTCGACTAAAACAGCCGCTACTTGATTTCCCCATTTGTCCATAACAGCTCTATAGGCTTCGGCATCATTATAAGGAACAGTGATGACTTCTCTTGAAGTTCCGCTTGTCACTCCGCCAGAACTGTTGGTTCCCAATGTAGAAGGACCACTTCCAGCTTCGACCAATACTAAGTCAAAATGTCCATGGTATTGACCAGAGAATTTTACAATCAATTCGCGATTAGTGTAAGCTCTTGCTACACGAACCGTTGTCATCACTGCTTCAGTACCAGAGTTGGTAAATCGCACTTTGTCCATTGAGGGAATCGCGTCCGTTAACATTTGAGCAAATTTAACTTCGTGTTTAGTTGGTGTACCGAATAAAACACCTGTTTCTGCTGCTTTTTGAACGGCTTCCACCACGTGTGGGTGATTGAATCCAGTAATGATAGGGCCGTACGCTGCTAAATAGTCGATATAACGGTTGCCGTCAACATCAAAAAGATAAGCGCCGTCTCCACGTTCCATTGTTACAGGACATCCTCCGCCCACTGCTTTATAAGAACGGCTGGGACTGTTTACTCCTCCTACAATGACTTTTTCTGCTTCTGAACCGATTTGGTTCGATATTGAATGGTCTAACATCATGCTTTTCCTCCTAAGTAATCTATAAGAGATATTATAACTGCTAACATCTGATGCTTTAATCATAGGAGAATTGAACCATTTTTTCAATGTTTAATGTAAAATAAAGATGAAGCAAGGACAAGAAAACGATTTCATTGAATAAGAGCAGATGATTCTCTAAAAAAAGAATAAAAGGAGAAATAATAGTATGTTTAATTTTATAGTAACGGGACCCCAGATGAAGGCTATTGACCAATACACGATTGAAAAAATCGGTATTCCTTCAATGGTATTAATGGAAAGAGCCGCATTGCATGTGCAAGACTGTGTAGAAAAAAATATTCATCCAAAACAATCTATCGCTGTAATTTGTGGGATGGGAAACAACGGAGCTGATGGTGTAGCTGTTGGTCGAATGTTGTTTCTGAAAGGGTACAGAGTTGCGGTCTATTTAGTTGGCAATGTATCTAAATCATCTGTCGAGATGAAGCAGCAATTGAAGATAGCTCAAAATATCGGCATGCCTTATTTTACAAAAACAGTACCGGAAACTAGTCAATATGCTGTTCTTATTGATGCTTTGTTCGGTATCGGATTGAATAAGCCGGTAAAAGGGGAATATTTAAACTGGATAAGATTTATAAATCAGCACAAAGGGGTGGTCTTTTCTGTAGATGTTCCTTCAGGATTATCAGCTACGAATGGAGAAGTGTTAGGTGCTGCAGTTCAAGCAGACTACACGATTACATTTGGATTGATGAAGTATGGTCTTACGAATGAAAATGGAAAGTCATATGCTGGAGAAGTAGTGGTTGGTGATATTGGGTACCCTGAAAAAGCAGTTCGGAAGATTTTAATGAGAAAAGTTTAGCATCAATGTTGAATTCTAGTTGCATTTGCAAAAAATAATGGGTATCATAACAAGAAGTGGATTATTAATTAAGAATGATTTTAATGTAAGTTATAGGAGGGAAAGCCATGGGTATGAGTCAACGAGTTGCTCAATCCATTGATAGATTAAAAGCTAACCATATACGCATCACACCACAACGCTATGGAGTCTTAGAATATTTGATTGAAAATGATAATCATCCTACTGCTGATGAAATTTATAAAGCCTTGTCAGATAAATTTCCTAGTATGAGCGTAGCGACTGTTTACAATAATTTGCGTTTATTTACAAAAATTGGATTTGTAAAAGAAATGAAATTTGGAGATGCTTCAAGCAGATTTGATTTTGCAACAACAGAGCATTATCATGCCATTTGTGAAAACTGCGGAAAAGTAGAAGATGTTTATTACCCTGGTTTAGAAGACGTGGAAAAGGTTACCGCAGAACTGACAGGTTTTAAAGTTTCGAATCATAGGCTGGAAATTTATGGATTGTGTACAGAATGTCAAAAATTAGAATCTTGATAGACTGAAAATATGTAGAAACCTTGAACGGAATGAGTGTTCTGAGGTTTCTATTTTTGTTTTCCAGTTGTCTTTTGCGAAAATAAAAGGGATAATGAACACTATAAACGTAAAAATGAGGTAACGTTAAAGTTGTGAATGAAAGGGGATACAGCACGGTATGGCAACTTTAAATGATGTTGCAAAGAAAGCAAATGTTTCAAAAATGACTGTTTCTCGAGTCATCAATCATCCCGAACAAGTAACAGATGAATTAAAAACATTGGTGATTCAAGCTATGAAAGAGTTGAATTATCGGCCACATACAGCAGCTAAAGCATTAGTAAATAACCGGACTTTGGTAATTAAATTCTTTATTTTGGAAAAAATGAGTACGACTGAGCCTTATTATATGAACTTATTAACTGGAATTGCCAAAGGTTTAGAGGAGGAGCAATATTCATTGCAGTTGGTAACACAGAATAATTTTGATATCGGGTTATGTGATGGGTACATTATGACAGGTGTACGTCAAAAAGATTATGAGTGGATAAGCGGAGCAACTAAACCGGTTGTTTTATTTGGTGAGAATGACCGTGGATATGATTTTATAGATACCGATAATAAAAAAGGTGTAGAAATGGCTACACAATATGCGCTGGATTTAGGGTATGAAGATATTGTCTACATAGGAATAGACATTAACGAAAAATTTGAAAAGTCTCGTGAGGCGGGATACAAAAAAATTCTCAGTGAGAACGATAGAGATACCCGTATTTTTCGTTTTAAGAACCATTCTTCTCTTGCTGCGCAGTTTATGGAAGAAAATTGGGGCTTGTTTAAACCGAATACCGCTTTCATTTGCAGTTCAGATCGTTTAGCATTAGGTATTGAAAGAGGCATTTTAAAAAGGAATGGCGATATTCCTGATGATTATGGGATAATAGGTCACGATGGAGTATTTTTAGACCAAATTGCTTACCCGCGTTTAACGACTGTAAAGCAGCCGGTTATCGAAATGGGAGTAGCTTGTGCGAAAATGATTTTAAAGAAGATTTCAGAAAAAGGGAAGTCTCAAGGAAATCAGCTCTTTCAATCTACTCTAGTTGAACGAGAATCTACCCGAGCAGCGGCGAAAAAGAAGTAAGTTTCAGAATAGTAGATTGATGGAGAAAACAAGTTTGGAGGATCATGTCCTCGGCTTGTTTTTTTTGGTTAAAGGCCAGGTTTTTATCAAAACAACGGATAATATTATATTTAAAAAACTTAGGTGTAGTTTGTCTGCCTTACAATATGGCTCATAAACAGACAATAGTTACTCAATAGCACTCCTGCCAAGAATAGAAGCGAAGTGAGTTAGTAAAAACACCTATTTTCTTCGCTTCTATATGGCTTTGCAATATTTAACATGGGTAATAAACACTAAATGACTATTTTATTTTAAACCTTTTGGTAACTCATTTCTAGAAATTGGTGCGGACCTCTAAAAGTTAGAGTTTTATTATGCAGCGAATTGGCCGGTTTGACTTTGGTTGACAAACTCAAACCAGCCAGTTTTACTTTTGATTGAATAGGGTTATACCATTCGATGTATTCCCTAGATTCATAGCTTATCTTGGTACTGTCAGCCTTGAGATGATGTTTATTCGTCAAGTGAGCAGTGGATTATATCTCACTTGACGAATAAAGTAGGTTTACTCATCAAGTGAACATTAAATTAAGCCTCACTAGAAGAATAAAGCGGGTTTACTCATCAAGTGGCATTAAATGAAGTTCTCACTTGAAGAATAAAGCAGGTTTACTCATCAAGTGGCATTAAATGAAGTTCTCACTTGAAGAATAAAGTAGGTTCAGACATCAAGTGAACGTTAAATTAAGACTCACTAGACTAATAATCTAAAACAACAGCGCCACTGGCTGGCTCAGGCTCATTCTTTTTCTATCTAGAAAGCGTTTAAGGATAGAATGATGAGAAGTTACCTGTTTCTTCGTTAAGAAAAGATAAACTAAAAGATTCTTTAGATATTCTTGAACCGCTTTTCTCTTTAAATGATTTATTATACTCTGCCATAAAAAAGGACCCTCGAAAATCAGATTTTACTCTAATTTTTGAGGGCCGCTATCTTTGGCTCAGTCCAATCGCTTTCCATAAGCAATCCTATGGCGGGAAAAGTTTCTTTACTAACTCTAGAGGATGAAGATCCTTCTATTTTGTATGGAGAACTAAACGCCTTATTCCGCGCTCTTTATAGTTCCTTGCAGATAGAATTCTTTGCGATCGGTTTCGGGAACCATACTTCCGCCTGTTGCCCATGCGATGTGTGTAGCTTGAGACATTTTGTTGGTTAACTGGTTTGCTGCTAGATATTCTTGGCCTTCCGGTGTAGCAAATAAGCGGGCTGCTCCTGGTATTCCGGCAACTGCCGCCGGTTCTAGAAAGATACTTTCGTTGTCCGCTAAAGAAGCTAGTAAGTGATACGTTTCCTCGTCTCGAACAGTATAAGATCCGCTAAAGAAATTTTCCATTACCTTTGCTACAAAGCCTGAAGTACGTGGAACTGCAAGGCCATCTGCACAAGTATGCCCATCAATACCAAAATCCTTCACGGAGACTCCATCGTATTGTTGAGTCACTAATCCCACTAACATAGAAGGGGTATGTGTCGGTTCTGCAAAGAAACAATGAACATAATCTCCATATACTTGTTTCAAACCAAAAGTGATTCCGCCAGGACTGCCTCCGATTCCGCATGGAAGGTACACGAATAATGGGTGGTTCTCATCAACCAAGACACCTTTATTTTCTAATTGCACTTTTAGCCGATTTCCGGCAACAGTGTAGCCTAAGAACAAGTCTATTGAGTGTTCATCATCCACAAAATAAGAAGCAGGATCTGCTTTTGATTCCGCACGACCTTGTTCCACTGCTTGTGTAAAATCTGATTCGTGTTCAATAACGGTAACGCCACGAGAGCGAAGAAAATCTTTTTTCCATTTCTTAGCTTCAACAGACATATGAACCGTCACTTCAAATCCAAGTTTGGCTCCGACTGTTCCTACGCTGATGCCTAAATTACCAGTCGTTCCTACAGCAATTTTGTGTTTAGCAAAAAAGTCTTTGAATTCATCACTAGCAAAAACAGCGTAGTCTTCCTCAAACGAGGGCAGCAAGCCGTTTTCTAAGGCAATTGTTTCAGCATGTTTCAATACTTCGTAAATAGCTCCGCGAGCTTTGATGGTTCCAGCTATAGGCAATGTATCATCTCGTTTCAACAAAAAATTTCCTTGAATCCGAGTATTAGTTTGTTTTTCCAGTATTTTTTTCATCTCTATGATAGGAGTCAACTCAGATTCGATAATACCGTTGGTTGGCTCTGTTTCAGGAAAAGCGATTTTTAAATAAGAAGCAAATCTGTCTAAACGAGCTTCTGCATCATCGATATCCTGTTTTGTGTAAACCACCTGTTTATTGGCTTCTATAAACTCTTTTTTATTGGGATTGATCCAAAAAATTTCATTTGTTTGTATGATCTCTTTCATTAAAGGTGTGGATTCGATCCATTGAGGCAATGTTTTGCCTGCAACGATTTTTTCCTTCATTTAAATACCTCCCCGAGTTGCACTATTCACTTCAAAAATACATACATAACAATAGCATAATCACAAAATAATTACTAGCAAATAAAGCGATATTCCGCGTAAAATCAACTGTTTTGTCCATTTGGTGAAATAGTAGAGACAGGTTTGGAAATCTAACTTAAAAAATAAAGGCATCCATTATAAAAAGAATAAGACGAGAAAAAAATTTGTTATCGGTAACAGTTTTTTAAGCCTTGTAAGTGCTTTCTAATTTCGTTAATCTTAAGGAGAAGAAATGCGATGATTTTTTGTACAGAAAGGGAGCAAGATTAGATGGAAGAAAAGTGGTGGCAACAAGCAATCGTGTACCAAATTTATCCAGGCAGTTTTCAAGATACAGGTAAGAATGGATTAGGCGATTTACGAGGAATCATCAATCGATTAAAATACATTCAATCATTAGGCGTGACTGTTATCTGGCTGAATCCTATATTTGAATCGCCATATGTAGACAATGGTTATGATGTATCAGACTATTATGCAATAGATCCTGTTTTTGGTACGATGGAAGAGGTAGATGAACTACTGACAGAAGCACACAAACTTGGATTGAAAGTTATTTTTGATTTGGTTCTCAATCACACCTCTGACCAGCACCCTTGGTTTCAAGAAGCGTTAAAAGGGCGAGATAACCCATACCGTGATTTTTACATTTGGAGCGATCCAAGACCAGGTGGTCAATTGCCGAATAACTGGGCTTCTTTTTTTGGAGGGTCTGTTTGGGAAAAAGAACCTATAGAAGATCAATTTTATTTTCACTTGTTTGCTAAGGAAATGCCGGATTTAAATTGGAACAATGAAGCTGTTCAGCGGGAAATTGTCAAAATAGCTGAATACTGGCTGGATAAAGGAGTAGATGGCTTTCGACTGGATGCCTTTATTCATTTAGACAAAGCAGAAGGATTTCCTGATGTTGAAGCTGAAGAAGGGGAAATTGTCTTAGCTGAAGAATATTATTCTAATTTAGAAAATGTAACAGACTATATCGCAGATGTAGCCCGTGTTTTGCGTAAGAAAAAGCCCGATATTTTTATATTGGGAGAAGCTGCTTCAGCAGATGTTGAAATGGCAAGAAGATATTCGGATCCAAAAAATGAGGCTTGTGATACGGTTGTTTCATTTCGGTTCTTTCCTATGGATGAATCGCATAAAGATCCCCGATTGCCGTTCAATATGCAAAAAGACCAATTAGATATTGCAGCGTTTAAAGAGATCATGACTGATTTTCAAAACGGACTGGAAGATATCGGCGGACCAACGTTGTACTGGAACAATCATGATATGGCTCGTATGGTTTCGCGGTTTGGAGATGTGGAAAACGGGAGAGACAATAGTGTGAAGATGCTGGCAACATTGATGTATCTCCAAAAAGGCATTCCGATTTTGTTAAATGGGGAAGAAATCGGAATGAAGGATTTAGAGCAATCTTCCCTAGATGATTTCAAATTGCCGAATGAACAATTTTTTCGTGAAAAAGCTTTGGAATTAGGGTATTCAGAGGACTTTGTTCTGCATCAGCTGAACGCTAAGAGTATCAATGCCAGCCGCGGGGTAATGCAGTGGGATACTAGTGAATATGCAGGGTTCTCTACCGTTCCACCATGGAGTGGCGTGAATATTGAACCGAGTTATACTGTAGAGATGCAAGAAAAAAATGAGTTTAGTATTTTAAATTATTATCGACAATTATTGAAATACAAAAAGACTCCTTTATTTACCAAAGGACAGTTCCGGTTGCTGGAAACGAATCATCAACTCTATTGTTATGAACGACAATTAGGAGATTTAACTGCTATAGTTTGTTGCAACTTTGATTCTCAAGAAGCAACTTTTATAGACACAAGGTTAACTAAATTTGCTTACAATGTATTGATAGCAAATGAAAACAATCGAGTTGAAACCGACAAAATTATTCTTGCTCCTCATGGAGCCATAGTTATTGTATTTGATAAAGGAACAAATGATTAAAAATTAGAAATGAGGATTTATGAATGGACACATCAGCACTTCTTCATCGACCAGATAGCGAATACGCGTATTTGTATGATGACAACCAATTTAATATTCGCTTGCGTACCAAAGCTGGCGAAGCAGAAAAAATCAGCTTGATCAGCGGAGATAATTACGCTTATAAAAGAGAAGAATGGAAAGAAAACGAACAACCAATGCAATTGATTGCACGGACAAATATTCATGATTTCTGGGGAATTGTAGCTTCTGCCCCTCATAATCGATTGTCTTATGCCTTTCATATCACAGGTAAAGACGGAATTGAAATATTGTATTCCGATAGAGGGGTGTACCCTTATGATGATTGGTACATGGAGAATATCAACAGTTTCTTCAGAATGCCGTATTTTCATGAAATCGACCGTGTTGGCACACCTAGTTGGGCTAAGAAAACGATCTGGTATCAAATTTTTCCAGAGCGTTTTGCAAATGGAGACCCTTCAAACGATCCGGAAAATGTTTTGGAATGGGGCGGGAAGAAGCGCCCTGGACGAGATGATTTTTATGGCGGAGACTTGCAAGGTGTCCTGGACCATCTGGATTATCTAGTTGATTTAGGGATCAATGGCATCTATTTTACTCCAGTCTTCAAAGCTCCATCGAATCATAAATATGATACAGTCGATTATTTTGAGGTGGATCCTCATTTTGGGGATAAGCAGCTATTTAAAACAGTTGTAGAAGAAGCACATAAACGCGGCATACGTGTAATGCTGGATGCGGTATTCAATCATATTGGGATGTCTTCTTATCAATGGCAAGATGTCTTGGACAAACAAGAAGCTTCTGAATACGTGGATTGGTTCCATATCAAAGAGTTTCCAGTGAAGTCTCTGGAAGGATTGACAGCTGATGAATTGGAATTTATGGGACCTTTGAACTACCATACGTTTGCTTTCACAGGTCATATGCCTAAATTAAACACATCGAATCCAGCTGTACAAAAGTATTTATTAAACATTGCTACTTACTGGGTACGCGAGTTTGGTATCGATGCGTGGCGTTTAGACGTAGCCAATGAAGTCGACCATCATTTCTGGAAGAGATTTAACCGAGCGGTACGCAAAGTCAATCCTGATATTTATATCTTGGGAGAGATTTGGCATTCTTCACAAAGTTGGTTGCAAGGAGACGAATTTCACGCCGTAATGAATTATGCATTTACAGAGCAAATTGAAGATTTCTTTACGAACAAATCCAGCTCAGCCGTAAAATTGGTTTCAGGTTTGAATGAGCAATTGATGCTGTACCGAAGACAAACCAATGAAGTGATGTTCAATATGCTGGATTCTCATGATACACCACGGTTATTAACCACAGCCAATGGAAACAAGCAAGTTGCAAAAGCTGAATTAACGTTTATGTTTGCGCAATCGGGATCTCCGTGTATTTATTATGGAACCGAAGTAGGGTTGGAAGGTTACAATGATCCGGATAACCGTAAATGCATGATCTGGGATGAAGAAGAGCGAGACATGGATATGTTTTACTTTATGAAAGACTTGATTGGTTTTAGAAAACAACATCAAAACTTATTGAGTTTTGGCAATACAGACTGGCATGATATCCGAGAAGGAGAGCGCGTTGTCGGATTTAAGAAGAGTTATCAAGGAACAGAATTGTATGGTTATTTTAATCAAGGGGAAGAAACGCTGACGTTGAAATACCATCAAGAGCCTGTACCTGTGTTTAGAAATTTAGCTTCTGTGCGCGCAAACACCATTCGAATTAAAAATAATGGATTTATTTTGTTTACATTAGGCGAAGAAGTAAAATTGGATGAAGAAAATTACCAAGAGTATTAATTGATGAATGAGCTGGAATCCTTAAGAGGTTATCAAGGATTCCAGCTCATTTTTAAGTGATAAACACTTTTTCGGAGTGTACCAATCAACACGAGGAATTGCTTTATATAGTAAAAGCTTGTTTGTATAGAGAATAAACTTCTATCCAATGGCTGCAGGTATTCTGTTACCGGTAACAGAAAGAAAACGTTTGCAATAAAGCGTAACATTCGTAATAATAAGAGTGTACTTAAAAAAAGGTTTAAGGAGGCAATATATTATGAACCAAAAAAGATTCAAAAAATACTTAATGGGTGTTGTTTCTGCCAGTGCATTAATCTTAGCAGCTTGTGGAGGAGGAGAACCTGCTGAAAGCACAAACGATACGGACTCATCTGAGCAAGGAGGAGCTGCAAATTTTGAAGGAACGACTTTAAAAGTTACTATTGATCCAATGTATACAGAATTTGTCAATGGCATCTCATCTGCATTTGAAGAAGAAACAGGTGCTACAATCGAAGTAGAAGAAAAAGATATGTTTGAAACGTTAGAAGCATTACCTCTAGATGGTCCAGCCGGATTATCACCTGATGTTATGCTGGCACCATATGACAGAATCGGCGGACTTGGTCAACAAGGACATTTAGCTGAATATACGTTGCCAGATGATGATCGTTATGATGAAACAGATGAGCAACAAGTGACGATGAACGATACGATCTATGGTGCACCATTTGTTATCGAATCAATGGTATTGTATTACAATACTGATTTATTAGAAACAGCTCCAACAACCTTCGAAGAATTGGAAGCGTTGACAGAAGACGAGCAATTTGCTTATGAAGGTGAAGCAGGCAAGAGTGTAGCTTTCTTGGCGAATTGGGTTGACTTCTACAACTCTTATGGTTTATTGAATGGATTTGGCGGATATGTGTTTGGTGCTGACGGTACTGATCCAACAGATATCGGATTAAATACACCTGAAGCTATCGAAGGAATCGAATACGCAACGGACTGGTTCCAAAATACATGGCCACAAGGAATGCTGGATGTAACAACTGCTGGTAACTTTATTGATGAACAATTTACAACAGGTGCTGCAGGTGCAGTCATCAATGGACCTTGGGCAGCGTCTAGTTACAATGAATCAGATGTTAACGTAGGTGTAACAGCTGTTCCTACATTGCCAAACGGAGAAGAATATCAACCGTTTGCTGGAGGTAAAGGTTGGGTCGTTAGTGAATACTCTGAAAATGCTGAATTAGGACAAGCATTCTTAGATTTCGTAACGAACGAAGAAAACATGGAAGCTTTGTACTCAGAATACACAAACGAAGTTCCGGCTAACCAAATGGTAAGACAAACGATTATTGATGCTGATGAAGATGAATTAGCAATGGCTATTGTCAACCAATACAACGTTTCTTCTCCAATGCCAAACATCCCAGAAATGGCTGAAGTTTGGGTCGGTGCTGAAACAATGATGTTTGATGCAGGATCTGGCAATAAAACAGCTGAAGAATCAGCTAATGATTCTGTAGAAGTTATCCAACAAAATATTGAACAAAAATATTAATGGATAGTTTAGCAGCCTAGATAAGAGCTTGTTTTCGGCAGAGATGATTCACTTGATCTCTGCCGATAATTTTTAAAAGGAGATGAATAATTGTGGAGACTAAAGGAAAAAACAAGAAAAAAGTACACTACTCTCCAGAAGATGAAAAACAAATCAAAACAGCAGGTGTTTTCTCAATTATTCCAGGGTTAGGGCAATTCTATAATAAACAGTATTTTAAAGGGGTCCTATTCTTTGGGTTTTTTCTGTTATTTTTAATTGAAATGATTCTATTCGGTTTTGAAGCTTTTCAAAATTTGATTACCTTGGGATCTGTACCACGAGAAGACCATTCGCTATTTTTGATGATTCAAGGGACACTGCAAATTCTACTGACCCTAATCTTTCTGGTTTTCTATACGGCTAATATCAGCGATGCCAGACGTGTCGCTAAATTGAAGATCTTGACTCCGGGAAAAGTGAATTATTCCGTAAAAGCCGTGTTGTTAAACACTTGGAACAATGGATTTGCTTACTTATTGACCATTCCGGCTTATATCTTAATGATTTTTACAATCGTCTTTCCGGTATTAGTAACGATTTTTATAGCTTTTACGAATTACGACTTTTACCATATTCCGCCTGCTACATTGATTGATTGGGTAGGATTTGAGAATTTCGCTTCCATCTTTACTTTAAGCACCTATCGGGATTCATTTGGGGCTGTATTTGGATGGACAGTAATATGGACACTCTCCGCCACTACATTGCAAATCATTATTGGTATTTTTGCAGCTATTGTTATGCACCAACCCTTTATTAAATTTAAACGGATCTTCGGTGTTATTTTGCTATTGCCATGGGCAGTTCCAGCATTTATCACGATTCTATCTTTTTCAAATATGTTCAATGACAGTGCTGGTGCCATTAACACACAAGTGATTCCATTACTGAATCATTTACCATTCATAGATATCTCAGCTATTTCGTGGAAGACAGATCCTTTCTGGACAAAATTAGCTATTATTTCCATTCAAGGATGGCTTGGATTCCCTTATATTTACGTGTTGACTTCCGGTATTTTACAATCTATCCCAGATGACTGGTATGAAGCTTCTATTATAGATGGGGCAAGTGCTATTCAAAAGTTTCGATTTATTACCTTACCGCAGATTTTTGCTGTAGCCGCACCAGTCTTTATTACTCAGTACACTTTTAACTTTAACAACTTCTCCATGATCTACCTATTCAACGAAGGGGGTCCAGGAAGTGTTGGTTCAGGTGCAGGGGCGACAGATATCTTGATTTCGTGGATCTACAAATTAACGACCGGTACTTCTCCGCAATACAATATCGCGTCAGCCATTACCTTAATCATTTCAGCGGTTGTCATCTTTGTGTCCTTATTAGTCTTTAAACGGACTCGGGCATTTGAAATGGAGGATTAAGCTATGCAAAAGACAAAAAAAGTAAGAACTCAAAAAAACAAACGTATATGGGGACAAGTTTTCACTTATCTATTTTTGATCTTTATGTCCGTAATCATTATTTATCCATTATTGATCACAGTGACATCAGCTTTCAAACCAGGCAATTTATTAGCCTTTAGACTAGACCTTAATTTTGAATGGACATTAAGCAACTTCAGTCGTTTGTTCAACGAGACCCAATATGGTCAGTGGTACATGAATACCTTGAAAGTAGCTTTGATGGCCATGCTGGTGCAAGTTGCTGCAGTGACATTGTCCGGATTTGCTTACAGCCGTTACCGCTTTATTGGACGTAAAGTAACGTTGAAATTCTTTTTGATCATCCAAATGGTACCTACAACAGCTGCTTTAACTGCTTTTTATGTTATGGCTCTACTAGTGGGTGGGTTAGACCAACATTGGTTCTTGATTCTTGTGTACATTGGAGGAGGAATTCCGATGAATACATGGTTGATGAAAGGCTACTTCGACACGGTACCGCTTGATTTAGATGAGTCCGCCCGCTTAGACGGGGCAGGCCATTTTCGTATTTTCTGGCAAATCATTATGCCTCTTGTTCGTCCAATGATAGCTGTACAAGCATTATGGGCTTTTATGAATCCATTCGGCGAATACATGCTGGCTAGATTCTTATTGCGTTCGACAGAAAATTATACCGTAGCGATTGGTTTGCAGACGTTTATCAATAATCCGCAAAATCAACAAGTGGCTCTCTTTTCAGCAGGGGCTATCTTAATCGCTGTACCAATTTCCATCTTGTTCTTCTATTTGCAAAAGAGCTTTGTTACTGGCTTGACGGCTGGAGGAACAAAAGGATAAACGAATGAAATTAAAGAAGGAAGTGAGAAGGTAAAGTGAAAACAGATGTATTTCCTTTAAATTATTTTAAAAATATATGGACATCCAAACAGATTATTCAACAAAATAATTCTTTTAACTGGTTTCAATTGATCGTTGTTCTATTATTCTTAAATGGATTAATGATTATCCCAGTAAGTTTAAACTATGCAAAAATGGAGACTTTTTCTGTCCAAAACACTTTTCCAGAAACTTTTCAAATGATAGATCAAACAGTAGTGGATAATATGAAGGAAGCTGCTTTTGCTTCAGGCGAAATGAACTTAGAAGAATCCTTTCGTATTCAAACCGATAATGGAGTGGTAGCTGCAGGTTTAACGGAACAAGAAGCAGCTCAAACGTTACAAGAAGACGGCAGTGTCTTGCTGTTTTTAAAAAATGAACTGCAGCTGCGTGAAAAGGATCAATCCGTTTCGATAGTGCCTTACACAAAAGAATTTGATTTAACAGCTGCAACAACGATAGCAGAATTTCAAGATGCTGTTTCTCAACAATGGTTTATTAAAAATCAAACGTTTGTCATTGCTGCATTTTCCGCCATTTTATTTGCATTGCTGTTGACTGAATTAAGTTTGCTGGTATTTGGGGCAGCTTTCTTCTTATATATAGCTTCGAAAAATAAGCAAACAAGTGGTCGAAAACCCTATAAGAAATCTGTTGCTACTGTGTTATATGCTGCAGGTGTGCCTTCTATAGCAGCTATGGTCGTTGGATTGATTGAATTTAATGTCATCACGATGATGACAATTCAATCTGTAGGATTGATCGGATACATCTGGTTCATTTACTATCACAACCGAATAAACGAAATCAAAGCACAAAAAGCTGTTAAAGCGCAAACAACATAAATTCATTATTAATCTAGTGGGAGAGAGATACATGAAAAGACTATTTGATATAGATCCATGGAAAGTAAAAACAACTGTTCTGGACAAACAAAACAAACGGCTGCAAGAAAGTTTGACGTCAATTGGAAATGGCTATATGGGAATGCGAGGCAACTTTGAAGAAGGTTTCTCTGGAGACACTCACATCGGAACTTATTTAGCAGGAGTCTGGTATCCGGATAAGACACGTGTCGGCTGGTGGAAAATCGGGTATCCAGAATATTTCGGGAAAGTGATCAATGCTACTAATTTCACTCCAGTAAATGTGTATATCAATGAACACAAAGTAGACTTGGCAGTTGACACAGTAAATGATTTTGAACTTTCTCTTGATATGAAGGAGGGAATTTTAAGACGCAGTTATGTATGGAGTAAAGGAGAAACCGAGGTTCGTCTTACCTTTAAACGATTTGTGAGCATCGTTCAAAAAGAGTTGGCGGTTATTGAAGTACAAGCTGAAGTGTTAAAAGGGAGGGCTTCTGTTCGCTATGTTTCATATTTAGATGGAAATGTAGAGAATGAGGACAGCAATTATGAAGAAAAATTTTGGTTGGAACGACAACGAGAAACAGGTAAACAATGTTATTTAACAACCGAAACAATTGAAAATCCATTTGGCACGGAACAATTTACGGTAACAACTATGATGCAAAATCTAGCTTCCGGGTATAGTCATCGTGAATCTCGTGACCAACATATGCTGGTCTCTGAAAATTTGACTTTTGAAGTAGCTCAAGGAGAAACGGCCACACTGACTAAATTAGTCAGTGTGGTGACCAGTCGTGATATAGAAGCAGAACAGCAAGCACATGCAGCAAAAGAGCTCATCCAGAACGCTGTAGAAAAAGGGCTGAAACAAATAGAAGCGGAACATACTGAAGCATGGAGTGAACGATGGAGCAAGTCGGATGTGCGTATTGAAGGTGATAATGAAAGCCAACAAGGTATTCGATTTAATATATTCCAATTGTTCTCCACCTATTATGGAACAGACTCGCGGTTGAATATTGGTCCAAAAGGATTTACAGGAGAAAAATATGGCGGTGCCACTTATTGGGATACAGAGGCTTTCATTCTGCCAATGTACCTATCTACATCAGATAAGGAAGTCTCAGAACAACTGCTTGAGTATCGACACAATCAACTTTCAGGAGCTTACCATAATGCTCGCCAACAAGGATTGAAAGGTGCGCTTTTTCCAATGGTCACATTTAATGGGATTGAGAGCCATAATGAATGGGAGATCACATTTGAAGAAATCCATCGGAACGGCACCATTGCTTACGCCATTTACAATTACACTAATTACACAGGTGATGACGCTTATCTGGTTCAAAAAGGGATCGATATATTAGTCGGCATTTCTCGTTTTTGGGCAGACCGTGTTCATTTTTCAAAACGACGTCAACAGTATATGATTCATGGAGTAACGGGTCCAAACGAATATGAAAATAATGTTAACAATAATTGGTACACGAATAAAATGGCAACATGGGTACTGCGCTATACTCTGGAAAGCTTATCTAAAGTGACGGAGGCTAAGCTAGCCGAATTAAAAGTCACTGAAGCCGAAAAAGCACACTGGGATGATATTATTCAACGCATGTATTATCCTTATGATGAAACATTAGGGGTTTTTGTCCAGCATGACACTTTCTTAGACAAAGATCTGCGAACGGTTGATTCTTTAACTCCTGAAGAAAGACCCATCAATCAAAACTGGTCGTGGGATAAAATATTACGATCCCCGTTCATTAAACAAGCAGATGTTCTGCAAGGGTTGTATTATTTGAATCATGAGTTTTCTATAGAAGAAAAAGAACGCAACTTTGATTTTTATGAGCCCATGACTGTCCATGAATCTTCTCTATCAGCAGCAATTCATGCTGTGTTAGCTGCTGAATTGGGAAAAACGGAAAAAGCAGTTGAACTATACGCTCGGACAGCGCGCTTAGATTTGGATAATTACAATAATGATACAGAAGATGGCTTGCACATTACTTCGATGAGTGGAGGATGGTTAGCTATTGTTCATGGATTTGCTGGAATGAGGACAGCAAATGGAGAATTAATGTTTAAACCTTTCTGTCCTAAAAACTGGGACAAGTATAGCTTTTTAGTCAAATACCGCGGCTGCTTGTTGGATATTCAAGTAGATCAAGAAAGAGTAACCGTGGTTTTGAAAGAAGGAGAACCGTTAGAATTCAGTTTATACGGAGAAAAACTTCTTTTAGATGAAAGTGTAACAGTGCCTTTAAAATTTGATGCTCACTAATCATCAATAGTTTCTACTAAATAAGAGCCGCTCTTCAATTGAGTGGCTCTTATTTGAGTTTTCTCTTGTTAAATCAATCTAGTCATAAGCTGAAAGAACGGAATCAATTGAAAAATACTTGTCCGACGATTACAGATTTATTGTGAAATCACCAGTTCCACAAAACCCGAAGAGATATGAAAGTAGGAAAGGACAACGAGTTTTTGCAAAATATTCGGATGAACAGCAGCTACTTGGAAATCATAAAAACGAACAAAGGATATGGATTAATAAAAAAGCAACGTTAAATTGTATATATATTCGGTACGTTAAGAATCTATAAAAAGGAAAAAGTTCGCTTTTTGAAAGTTTGTAAAATTTAGGAGAATAAATGGTTGACCAAAGACCCTAAACTTGATATAGTATTAAATGTCGTCAGGTTGGACTTGTAAGAGTTTACTAAACGAGTGGACAATTTTTTTGAAAATGGTTATTGACAGAATAGTTAAAATATTGTAAACTCGTAAGAGTCAGTAAGTTCACACGAACTGCTTTTCATCCAATGGATAAATATCCATTGCGAAGAAAAAATATTCAAAAACTAATTGACAAACAAGTGATAACTTGATATGATAATCAAGTCGCTGGACGAGAAGAATTGAAAAAAGTTTTGAAAAACCTTGACTTTGGAATCGTACAGTGATAGTATTAAGAAGTTGTCGCTGAGACAACGCAAATGAAATTAGACCTTTGAAAACTAAACAAAGTAAGACGAACTAAACGTGTAAGGAAGTTTTGGCAAGTGCCAAAACAAACAAATTAGTGAATAATTATTCGCTAGCAATCAATTAATGAGCTACAAGCATCATTAAAATAAGCAGGCTTCGGTCTGCAACTTTTATGAGAGTTTGATCCTGGCTCAGGACGAACGCTGG
>NZ_JBGQQT010000015.1:0-69371 GCF_045528345.1 Desemzia sp. FAM 23989
GGCTTTTATTACTTTATATTTCTTATCTTCATTCATCGTTAGTATTATCCTTTTCATGATTTTATTTTATCATTTTGGGACATTTTATGCTTCGACCTACTTAGGACATTATCACGTTCGAACGATATCTTGCTGGTATGGATGCATCTGTTTATTTACTTCTGATTGCTTTTGTGTTAGGATTGGTTACGATTTTGGCTGAACCGGCAGTGTATGTTTTAACACAACAAATTGAACAAGTAACGAATGGATATGTAAAAAGAAAAGCTGTCTTAGTAGCTCTCTCTCTTGGTGTAGGTTTAGCAGTGTTGTTGTCCGTTATTCGAATCATGGTACCAGGACTAGAATTATGGCACTACTTACTTCCAGGATATATCATTGCTATCGGGTTGATGTACATCGTTCCTAAAATGTTTATCGGGATGGCGTTTGATGCTGGTGGTGTTGCATCGGGACCAATGACGGCAACCTTTATCTTAGCATTTGTTCAAGGTGCTGCTCAATCGATCGAAGGGGCAGATGTTATACGGGACGGATTTGGTATGATTGCTATGGTAGCTATGATGCCGATTATTACTTTACAATTACTTGGTTTGATCTTTAAATTGAAATCAAAAAGAGAGGATCGTTAAGATATGGCAGAAAATTCCACAGTAAAAGAAAATATAGATCTGCTCTGTCTTATCGTCAATGACGATATGGGGAGTGAAGTTATCCGCATTGCTAAGAAAAATGGTTGTAGCGGTGGAACGGTCTTCTATGGTTTTGGAACGATCAATAATAGTCGCTTAAAAATGCTTGGCTTAGACAATATTCGTAAAGAAATTGTGTTGATGATAGCAGAAGAATCAAAAAGCGAAAGCATCATGAAGGTTCTTTTTGAGAAATTAAAATTAGCACGTCCAAATCGCGGAATTGCTTTTACTATTTCATTACTAAACATTCTTGGAAGAAGAAATAGTATGTATGATCAAAATGCTCAAATTAGAGAGGATGACAGTGTGATGCACCAAGCCATTTTTGTTATTGTAGAGCGAGGACAAGCGGAAGAGGTTATTGATGCCGCTGTAGATGCAGGTTCTCAAGGCGGAACGGTTATTAGCGCACGAGGATCAGGAGTTCATGAAACAAGTCGTTTATTCGGAATGGATATTGAACCCGAAAAAGAAATCGTCTTGATTTTATCGGAAAAAGATAAAGTAGATCCAATCGTAGCGTCGATTAGTAATGCGACTGAAATCGAGAAACCTGGAAAAGGGATCTTATTTACGGTTGATGTAAAAGATACAAAAGGACTATTTTAAAACCTCTAGTTTTTAAATATGGATCTTACAACTAATATTAACCGCAGCCCTAAATGGATTTTTATGAAATCCATTTAGGGCTGCGGCTTTAAATTTCGGTTCTATAATGAATAGAGTTTTTGCTGATATTTGTTTCTGTTCCTTTAAACGACTGACGTCATTAATGCTATAGAACTAAAATTTTTGACTTAAGGATAGAGCTTAACTAAACTTAAGATAAGAAAAGAAAACATTATCATTGTTGTAACTAATTTAAACTCGGAGGAATGTCAAATGGCGCTGAATGAAAATGAAAGAAAAATTTTGGATGTGATACGAGAAGATCCATTTATATCACAACAAAGTCTTGCAGAAACGATTCAACTTTCACGTTCAGCGGCCGCCAATATTATTTCCGGATTGGTTAAAAAAGGGTATCTACTGGGAAAAGCGTACGTCATTAATGAAGAACGGCCAGTAGTATGTATTGGCGCAGCGAATATCGATAATCGTTACATTGTACAAGACGATTTAATAAGGAATACTTCCAATAAGGTACAGGCTACTTCTTCATTAGGGGGAGTTGCAAGGAACATAGCTGAAAATTTAGGGAGATTGGGCGAGCATGTAGATCTCATTTCAGTTGTCGGAAATGATGATGATTGGAAAAGAATTAAAGACCATTCAAAATACTTCATTGGTTTGTCCAGTGTTACAGTGTTGGACAATCAAGCGACAGGAAACTTTATCGAAATTATCGGAAAAAAACAAGAAATATTGATTGGATTATCGGATATGTCAATTTATGACTGTCTCAATCTAGAGTTGATCAATAAGCACTTGGAAAAGATACAAAGAGCCAAATGCGTCATTGTAGACTTGAATTGTTCCAAAGAAACGATTGAATTTTTACAAGCTTTTACAGCTCGATACAATATCGAATTGATTTTGATCACGGTATCTACACAAAAGATGGTGAATCTGCCGGATAGATTAGACGGTATCACTCTTATTACAAAACATGACGAAATGGAAGATAAGTTTCAGCGTCCAGTCCAAACAGATCAAGAATTAAAAAAAATGGTCCAATTGGTTTTAAACAAAGGAGCTAAACAAGTTATGATTTCTAAAGACAGCGACAAAGTGGTCTATGGAAATTATGAATCCATCCAGATATTTGAAAATCCTCAGTACAGTAAAGGGCGCTATGAATGGGGGCAGAACGAAGCTTTATGTGGTGCAATGGTGTATGCAAACTTTCATCAGTATGAAGAATTGGGTTACGACAGTATTCAAGTAGGACTAATAAATGCTTACTTAACGCTTGATTGCCTGCAAATTGTCCGTCCTGACTTAACTCCGGATAAATTAAAAAAAGATATAGTAAACTACCCCATTACGGGCAGAAAGATATAGAACCATATTTATACTAGCTCAATGACACAACTTGTGTTATCTTTTAACTAAACACAAGAAATGTGAGGAAACCAGCGTGAAATACATTAAATATATTGGGAATGCATTGTTAACAATAGTCATTTTGCTTTTTGCAGTCACTGCAGCCATTAGTTTCTTTTCTGGACCGGATGATGAAGGTTTATTGGGGTACAAAGGATATACTGTTGTCAGCGGGAGTATGGAGCCTGTCTTTTCAGCAGGAGATTTTATTTTTGTCAAGACAACTCCTATTGAGGAAATCGAAACAGATGACGTGGTGACTTTTCTCCGGGATGAAGAATTTGTTACCCATAGAGCAGTTGAAGTTACCAATACAGGTCTGGTAACTAAAGGAGATGCCAACAATATAGCGGATCAAGGAGAAGTGACTGAAGAGAACTATATCGGCGAACTGGCTCTTATTGTACCTTATTTTGGATATGTAGTCGTTGCGACACAGCAGCCATTAGTTTTAGGCGGGCTGGTAGCTTTGTTGGGACTTTACTATATTTTGATATATGTTAAAGGGAATAAAGAAGAGAAACAGCGTGTTGAAGACGTCAATAATTAAACCGTGAAATAGACAAATCAAGCATTATTAGAAAAATGTCATTTTTCATTCACAATTAAATAATATACAAAAAAGGACATACACTTTGAATAACCATTTATTCAAAGTGTATGTCCTTTTTTGTTCCGCTATGCACAAAGAATACGATAAAAATTTTGTATAAAAAAGCATGTTCTTACAGAAAAAAATGCTTGTAAAAAATAAGTGTATAAAAATTAGACAACTTATTTAATAAGCCCGATGAAAATGGAAAAAGTTATAAAAAAATATTTTTATTAAGTATATAAATACGTTAAATGAATATTTTGATAGGACAAAAGTTGTATAAAATGAATATAAAGATTGTAATGTTTTGTTTTTTATTAAAAAAGTTCATATACAAGCATAGTTTGAGATTCAAAAAAATAAATAACGATATGGATTTTAATGTATTTATAAACAAAAGTTTTGTTATATTAATTAGTATTAGTTTATAGGAATAAAAATGAAATGTTTGATTTTAAAAAACAATAGTATTATATTAATAAATGGTAAATAATCCGTAAAAATAAAAAATGGAGGAATGATTAGAAATGAAAAAAATCAAAAAGTATTTTCCGCTTATTATAGGATTGCTGTTATTACTTAGTGTGGCTGCTTATGGAACTCGGGCTTATTTCTCGGATTCAACAAGTCAAGAAGCTGGGATTGAACTTACTTTAGGTGACGTAGATGTTGAAGGGACGCCAGGAACCTGGAAATATAATCAATTTAATACTGAGGAACATAACGACAAAATAGTAATAGTAGGAGCTGAAACAGAACCTGATTTTGCTGATTTAGGAACAGAAGTTACTATAAAAAATGCCAGACCTGGGGATTCCTTTTCAAAAGTTTTCACTTTTAAAAACACGGGAACGTTGGATCAAAAATTGGCTTTTACAACTACAAATAATAATAAAGATAGTATTTTTGATGTGACTTGGAATGGGACTTCTGATGAGGTGGTAAAACCGGGCAATTCAGTACAAGTTGAAATGATTGTTACTGTATCTATAGATGGAAACCATCAGCATGGTGTAACCGACTCTGCTAATACATCTGATCTAAAATCTACCCTAAACAAATTAGTTTCGGAAACAGTAGAAGTTAATGCTGTACAAACTAATGCTCTCGAATAGCATTTAAAATCACAATATACAAAATAATTTAATGTGCTATTAATGCTACCCTTTAGTGATTCAACTAGAGGGTAGTACCATATATAGCTCTAAAAATAATAAAGGGGGACACTTTCAAATGGATAAAAGAATCAAAAATAAACTACGTCTGGTAACTTTTTTTGTACTTTTGTGCCTTTTGATTGTACCAAGTCACCCTGTTTATGCTTATTTTTCTGATGCTATTTCCGAAGATACTGGAATCAATTTAACTCTAGGTTCAGTAGATCTGTCTGTTGAAAATGATGTAAATAACGAAACTACAACTGGGCATACATTGAAAAGCGAAAATAATAAAGTTGACCTTAAGAGTTTAATTAAAAACAATGGAACATTAAGTGGAAAATTGGCGTATAAAATAAATCTTACAAAAGCGGATGGTACATCTATAAGCAATGATTTGTTGCAATCAATAAATCTGAAAATAAATGACGAAGACGCCAAAATAAATAATCAATATAATTTAGTATCAAATGTTGATAGCAATGCATTAATCTTAGATCCCGCTGAATCCAAAGATTTCTTAATTCAAATGGAAGTAACCGATTTTTCAAATCAAAATGAAAGTATTAAAATGCATGTTGAATTTCTCTTGTTCCAAACAAATGGAACTATTGAGAAACCTTTATTTCATGATCAGGAAGCTGTATCATATGCTTTTGAAATAGAAAAAGAGGAAGTGGTTACGCCTCCTAAAGAAGAGAATGAGGAGTATTGGCCGACTAACGGATGGAAAGACAAAGGGAATATTCGGTACAATTTAGAAGATTATAGTCCGATTATGTATTTTAGTGAAATAGCTGGTACCACAAAGATAAAAAATTTGAACGACATTATTATTTATATAGAAGTAAAGGCTCCAGAAGGTGTTGATTTAGACGAATTATCAATTAGTTCTCCTGAGGATATGTCTATTGAAGTACATCATGTTAATGAAAATAAGCGACAGCTTAAAGTGACCTTCTCAATCAATAAGAACAAGTTCAAGCGACAAGTTCTTTTTGATCCTATCGACAAATATTCAATTGCTGCTTGGAGAGTGAAGAATACATTTGATTTTAACTATCAAAATGCACCGATATCAGTAAAACGAATTTTACTTTCTACAGATGAGGCAGGAAATCGAAACTTTAGTCCTCGACCAATTAATCTGTTTGGAGAAACAAGAGAGATTCACTTTGCCCAAACGAATCAGCATAATACTCCTTGGCTAAGTGAGCCTTTAGAAAACATTTCTTTTGATGATAAAGTAGAGGTTTCAGTAAAGATAGAAGGAAACAATAAAAATCTCGTACAGATTGGAGAAGACGCTACAGGAAATGCTCAGTTTACTCTTCAACCTACTCAACTCACTGAAGAAATGATGTCTGGTCCTCAATTATCAGTTTTATTAACGGGGACTTCAGGGGAAACAATTGAAATAAAGAGAAACATCCAATTTTTGCCAACTAATTCAGAAGTATATTGGCCAGAAAAAATGGATACTACTTGGGTCACGCGAGACCTGGAAGGTAATTTTACAACTAGTCAAGCTTCTGCTAAGTTAGTTGTAAATAATGGGAAATATAGCTCTGAAAATATGTTTATCTATATAAAAAATTCTTATAAGGAAGCACTTCAGTTTTCTTTAACTAAACCAACAACTTTTCCAGTCCAAATAATTGAGTATAGTGGAAGTGGAGATTACATGCGGGTAGTGTTTAACTATAATGGTTCTAACGCAACGATACCACCTTATTCAAATTCTATTAGTGATGGATTTACCTTTACTGTCGAAAGGGAAATTGGCGGGAGTTTAATATACTCGAAGTATTTGACAGTTGAATTATTTCCGTAAGATGAGACAGTCAAGAAAATTACTTTAAAATAAAAGAAATTGGATATATTATTAGAAATCACATTCACAAACTAAACATAAATCTTTACGGGGAATTAACGGAAGATACACATTCCGTTGCTATACTAGGTATAGTCATAAGCGCCCCTTGATTAGAGACCAAACCATTGAGGGCCAGATATTCTGGTCCTTTTTTGGTTCGCCCAGCATGGGCGAACTCTAACGGGTGTAAGTCCCGAATGCGACCTGACAGTGGTAAGCATATAGCTGACGGCAAGGGTGTCCACCGTGAGGTGGAATCTGAAGCCCAAGGCAAAACTCTGGTCTGACGAACAGAAATCACATAAGAGGTGAGTCGAGTGGATAAAGCTGCCAAAGAAGCTGAAGTCCGATAACTGTTATAACTCGAAGCATATATGTGGCAGATAGATGGAGTGAAAGAGTTCGCACCTTAACTGGGGAGGTCTCATGATGTTATACCAAATACACTTAGTGATAAGTGCTTGACTCATGAGAAGTCAGCAGAGGTCGTAGTAGTGAAGACAGCTAGTGAAAGCTAGAAAGAGCGAAGGACCGAACAATTTTATCGTTACAAACATCTTTATTGGAGGTCGCCAAAGACTACTGGCTACGATAGCGTAAAAGTAGATAGCTGCCTTACGAGAACAGAAAAGGAGTAACAAGCATGCATGAAAACAGGACACTGGATAGAATCCTATCCAGAAATAATTTAAACGAAGCTTTTCGACAAGTGAAACGGAACAAAGGTGCCGCAGGCATTGATGGTATGTCTATCGAAGAGGCTAAAGAATATCTTCGTCAACATAAAGAAGACATTATTCAGGACATTCGCCAACGTAACTATCAACCTAAACCCGTCAGAAGAGTAGAAATACCTAAAGCATCGGGTGGAGTCAGACTACTGGGGATACCGACAGTTGTTGACCGGGTTATTCAACAAGCGATTGCACAAGTTCTCACACCTGTTTTTGACGAACATTTCCACAACAGTAGTTATGGATTCCGTCCAAATCGTAACGCTCATATGGCTATAACGCAAGGGTTAAGAGACATGAACGAAGGGTACCATTGGATTGTCGATATTGATTTAGAGAAGTTCTTTGACACAGTTAACCATGATCGACTGATGAATCTGGTCTCTCGGAAAATAACCGACGGTGATGTGATATCACTTATTCGGAAATATCTCGTGAGTGGCATTATGGTAAACGGAGAATATGAGGAAAGCCCAGTAGGCCCCCCCCAAGGGGGAACCCTTTCGCCGTTATTGAGTAATATCCTCTTAAATGAACTCGACCAAGAACTAGAGAAAAGAGGTCTACGCTTCGTGCGATACGCAGATGATTGTATTATCTGCGTTAAGAGCGAATTCGCAGCGAAGCGCGTGATGCGTTCGGTCACACGATATATTGAGGAAACTCTGGGTTTAACTGTTAATACGACTAAATCGAAAGTCATTAAACCAAGTGACCCAACCTTTAAATTTTTGGGATTTGGATTCTATTGGTCGAGAGCAAACAAAGGCTATCGAGCAAAGCCCCATGCCGTATCAATCGAGACGTTTAAATATAAACTTCATCAGCTAAGCAAGAAAAGCTGGGGAATTGATATGGCTTACCGTATCGTTAGACTGAATCAAGTCATCAGAGGATGGGTGAACTATTTCAAAATAGGAGATATGCATACAAAACTCAAGAAAATAGCGAGTCATCTTCGTTATCGACTGAGGATGTGTATCTGGCACCAATGGAAAACAGCCAAGAACCGAAGGAAAGCACTCATTAAACTAGGAATGAGCGACTATAATGCCTACATGAACAGTCACAGTTCCAAAGGAACTGCCCGAATAGCCCAGTCCTGGGTAATGACAACGACAGTAACCAATAAGATACTAGCCCTTAAAGGTCTAGTATCTCCAGATAGTTACTATTTAAAACAAAAGCATGTTATATAAAATTGAACCGCCGTATACCGAACGGTACGTACGGTGGTGTGAGAGGACGGTAAATAAATTAATTATTTACCTCCTACTCGATATTTTTACATAATTTTTTACCTTTCAAACAGATTGTTTGAGCACATAGCTGAGTACATATAAGATATTTTAGGAGGTGAGAGGATTGTTACCGGTAGACATTGCTTCATATGAACGGATGAATACGAAGAATTTGGTTTTACGAAAAGCGACTATTCGTGATGTAGATGACATATTTGAAATTCGGAACAATCCTCAACTCTTTCGTTATCTCGACGATCATGTGGATGAGACAAAAGACGTGACGAAACTATACCTCGCGCGAATGAATAAAGGGCAAGAAGAACATAAATGGATTATCTGGGTCATAGAATGCAAGGCTGATCGAAAAGTTATTGGGACTATTTGTTTAACCAATATCAATGATGAAGAATCCTCTGCAACCGTGAACTTTGTCATGCATCCTGATTACCAAAACCAAGGGTATATGCAAGAATCTTTAGACACTGTAGCGATGATTTCGTTTGATAAATTAGGCTTAAAAAAGTTGATTGCTGTTGCGGATATCGAAAATAGAGCTGCTATTGAGTTAGTAGAAAATTCAGATTTTCGTTACTCTGAAACCATTTATCACTATTATTCAATTAAAAAAACGAAAACCAAATTAAATAAGTATATTCTAGTAAATGAATACAATTTCTTTTAAGAGGAGAGATTGTATTCTTTTGCATTAAAAAAGAGAACTCCATTTAAAATAGGGGTTCTCTTAACTATTACATTAAGGTTTGCGTTTTCGATTTATTGAAATAATGAGTTAAAAAGACTAAGGTCAGGATAAGAGTTAATCCTTCAGTAACGGGCATCGTTAACCAAACACCTGTCAAATCAAAGAATGAAGCTAATAAAAATAAGATAGGAACAATGAGAATAAGTCCTCTCAATAGAGAAAGGATAAACGATTGCCTTGGTTTAGCGACCGCTGAAAAGAAAGCGATAGTAACAATATTGATGCCCATAAATAAGAAAGCTGTAAAATAAAGCTTAATGCCTTCTTTAGTGATCGAAGCCAGCAGCGGATCGTTTTCTCCGTTGAACCATTGGATAATGGTATCAGAATACAGTAAGCCTGCTCCGTAAAAGAGAATTCCGAAGAATAAAGCAGTGGAAAATCCATACACCATTAAATGAAGAACGTGTTTATGGTTTTTAGCTCCAAAATGAACGCTGGCGATTGGTTGGATTCCTTGTCCGATTCCGGTGAAAATACCGATGCAGACAAGAGAAATATTAGCAATGATGCCATATGCGGCCACCCCGATGTTACCTACTAAATCTAAAATAATTTTGTTGAACATAAAAATAACCAGTCCCGATGAAAATTCTGTAATGAAAGAAGGGAATCCGATAGAAAATATCGAAGTAAAGTCAGTTGATTTCCATTTGAAAGAAGCGAAAGCTAAATTTCGCCTTGGAGAACGTTTATGCAGCGTCAAAATCAACAAACTAATGATTGGGGAAGTAGCAGTTGCTAAAGCAGCTCCTATCATCCCCATTTGTAAGGGAAAAATAAACAAGTAATCCAATACAATATTGGCTAAGCTTCCGACCAACATTCCGGTCATAGCCAAATTAGGATTCCCGTCATTACGGACAAAACAAACAACGATATTATTGACAATAAAAAAGAGAGCGAAAAAGACAATGACACTAAAATATTCTTTTGCCAGAGGAACTATTTTTCCGGTTGCCCCTAATAAAGCCATTAAAGGATCCATAAAAAGGAAGCCTAACACAGTAAGAAGTATTCCTACTATTAACCCAATCACTAGGGTCGAAGTGAAAATTTGATTGCTTTTTTCGATGCGTTTTTCGCCATGAGAAATGGCATAAAGTGTCGCCCCTCCCATTCCAAGCATTAATCCAATACCGTTTACTACATTGTAAACCGGAATCACCACATTCAAAGCTGTTAGGCCATCTTGTCCCACTCCATTGGCCACAAAAAAGGTATCCGCTAAGATGTATAAAGAAAGACCCAGCATACTAAATAAGCTCAAAGAAACATAGTGCAGAAAGGATTTATGTAAGGGTTGCTGTAAGATATCTGTAGAGTTCATATTTTTTCCTCCTAAAATAAAAAAGACACCATTTCTATTGTCCAAGGCCTATGACAACAGGAATGAGTGCATTAAGGAACGTGTTGTCCGGCGACAAACAAGTTCTAGCGCATATAAATTTGATTGAAGTATAGCATATAGAGGAGATTAGGTCAAAAAGGGGGGGATCTCAACAAGTGAAATTAAAATCCAGAAAAGCGATTACATCTATTAACTTATCTTGTTTTTGACCGATAAGATAAGTAACAACTAAATTAATTATTCCTATATACAAGTTCTAAAGTACGTAACAACCATATAAGTTTGTTATTCACATCCATTTGAACGGAGGAAATCTCATGAAAACTACAGTTAACCGCTCCAACTCTAACTTAAAAAATGCTCTCTCGCCCACTAGAATTAGTGCGGCTTTTTTTGTCTTCTTTTTTCTACTTTCAGTCATTGTAGCGGGTCTATTTAATACAGCAAAGGCTGAGACCGTTTCGCTTGCGGAAAGTTTGGGATATGACTTAGTTGAAATGACAAATGAAAATAGTGAAGTACCAATGGAAATTATCATTCAAAAGGAATCCGTTTCTAAAAAAGAAACCATGGCTATTGCCAAGGAATTGAAGAACGAAAAGGACCAAGAAGTAGTTGTTTTTGCGAGTACAAAACCGATTTTTCAACAAGTGCCAGTTGAATACCATGAAAATGTTGAGTATAAAGTGACGATTACAGAAACTAAAATAGAAACCATTGCATTTGATGTTTACAATGATAGCCAACCAGGTGTAGCTGTACATCAGAATTGGGATTTAAGCGATAACGTTTTAGATTTAGTTACAGGAAAAGTAACGGTTAAAATAGAAATGGACAGTCAGTGGTCAAAAGAGATGATTCTTTCTACAGCGCAAGCATTGTCTCAGCAAATTATAGCTAGCAATCAAGAAAGCAGCGTTTCATCAGTGTTTTTCGAAATTACGGTTGGCAAAAAGTTGTATTTATATGATTCAGAACAGTTCTACACTATTGGAGAATACCAGGTTTCGGATATTTAAAAGAATAAGTGCAATATTATAATAGAAGAAAAAGCAACAGAGATAGGGTAGGAAAGCACTCCACCTTATCTCTGTTGCTTTTTTAGCTTACTCTTTATCTGAATATTTTGTTTCTTCTTTGACCTCTTTCAATTTACTAGGATCGCCAAAGGATTGGAAATCTTCTGGAGCTGTTTCGCTTTCTTTTTCAGCTTCCGTTTTTTCTTTGTCAGTTGGTTCTGATTCTTCTTGTAATCCTTCTTTGGCAAATAGAGGGTTTACGACAGGAAGTTGGCCATCTCCAGGTGGTTGTTGTACCATAAAGGCACCTCATTTCTTTTTTTTATTTACTAGCTTCATTATAGCATAATTAACTTGTAAACGCTTTTAATTTGGTTGTGGAAATCCTAAAAAAGACGACGCAATTCTTCTCTTATCACAAAAAAGTATGGTAAACTAAAGGAAAGAATTTAGTGATTGATGAATTGTATCGGAGGAAGAATTATGATTTGGTTTATCTTAGGGATTTTGATTGTTCTACTAGCGATTTACTTATATTTAAATAATACATTACTTGAAACCACTCGTTACACTATTGGTGTTCCTTTTTTAAAGGAGCCATTAGAAGGAGCTAAAATCGTTCATTTGTCTGATTTTCATTTGCCAAAAGAAGGCATCTCAATTCAAACGTTATTGAAAAAGGTAGCTCAAGAAAAGCCTGATGTGATTGCTTTGACGGGAGACTTGATTCAAGTAGATGAAAAATTTCCGGCTAAAAAGTTGGCACAACTATCCAAAGGATTAGCGGATATTGCCCCTACTTATGCAGTAACGGGAAATCATGACTTAGGTGGCGGACACTTAAGAGAGTGGGAACAAGTCTTGAGTGAAGCTGGGGTCACGGTTTTAATTGACGAAGCTGTATGGCAACCTATAAAGGGAAGCGGTTTGGTAATAATGGGGTTATCTGAAAAAGAAAACTTTGAAATGACACCTAAACCGATTTTAAAAGGGGTGGAATTAGCAGAAGGATGGAAAGATGAGACACGTATCTTACTAGCGCACCATCCCGAATTTTTAGAAGAGTATTTAATGGATCTAACGCGTGTGCCAGATGTGATTTTGTCAGGGCATGCTCACGGTGGGCAAATTCGCGTGCCTTTTGTAGGGGGACTATTTGCCCCAGGACAAGGACGTTTTCCAAAATATACGTCGGGTGTTCATTTCGATCCCCATTTGCCGAATAAGCGGATGGTAGTCAGTCGTGGAATCGGGAATTCTTCTTTTCCATTCCGTGTGAACAATCGACCTGAAATGATCGTCATTGAATTGAAGTAATAAAGTAGGCATTCTTCCAAGCATTTGGAAGGTGTCTTTTTTATTTTTGAAAAAAATTTGTAACTGTAAGTGGTTTCTTTTGATGTTTGAAGTGGGGTTAGATAAACTAGGGGTAACATAAATAGGAGGCGAAGCATATGGTAGTAAGCTTATATGACAGAATTCCTTTGAATAATGGTTACACGATTCCGCGTATTGGATTAGGTACAGCAGGATTATCCGGCGCTGAAGCGGAAGAAGCGGTATTCTATGCGTTAAATCAAGGTTACCGTTTGATTGACACGGCAGCATCTTACGACAACGAAGAAGAGGTTGGTCGTGGTATTAACTTAGCGATCAATGCGGGCATTAGTCGGGATGAAATTTTTGTAGTTACCAAAATTGCTCCAGAAGATATGGGATTTAATAAGACGATTGATGCATTCGAAGCGAGCTTGGAACGATTGAACACGCAATACATTGATTTGCTGCTGATTCATAAGCCAGCAAAAGATGACGAAGTAACACTAGACACCTGGAGAGCGATGGAAGATATTTATGCTTCTGGGCGAGTGCAATCGATTGGAGTTTCGAACTTTAGCCGTGGTCATTTAGCGATGTTGCTGGATGAAGCTAAAGTCAGACCGGCAGTAAACCAATATCAAATGTACCCTGGGGCAAGTGACCGCAGTACCAATGGTTATTGTGACGATGAAAATATTGTCTCTATGGCATACTCCCCATTGAAAAAAGGGAAAGTGCAAAAAGAACGAAGATTGATGTCTATTTCAGAAAATTATGACAAATCACCTGAACAAATTGCTTTACGTTGGTCAATTGACCGAAATGTAGTTCCTATTCCACAGTCTGGAAACAAGGACCATATTCGGGACAATATCAATATATTTGATTTCAGCTTGAGTGATAATGATATGACAATTCTAAATAATTTAGACGTTCCAAGAAAAGACCGAGATACCGGAGATGGAGGAGGAAATACTGATCGGACCAATCGTCGTAAAAATATTCAAAAAGGACGAGGCAGCGGAACAGGACGTATGAGACACTAACCGTTGTTGTGTTCAGAGTAAACAAATATCTGTTCAAAAAGACCACAAAAGCTGACAGTTTCTTACTGAATTTGTAAGAAGCTGTCAGCTTTTTGACTATCAGCTGTTTTTCTACAGTTTTTCAATCAACACTAAAGTGCTTGAAAGTATCGGTATTATGTGTGAATAGTTTGGTGGGAGTTATGGTGGACGGGATGCGTTGCTAGTACTATATTGCAGTAACATTTAATACGATATGGTAGATAAGAGTTTGATTCGGACCATAAGTGGTGAAATCATTTGAGGATATGGTAGATGAAGTAGGTTTCAAGTACCATATAGGTGAAATACAAGGTTCAATATAGTATTTTAATCCCTTCACCCTGCAGCTCTATTTGAAAAAACGTACGTATAAGCTTGATCAGTGGAATTTATTCTATTTTCGAGGAACGAGACAAAAAGTTGTAAAGTGGTTTTCACCTCATCTCATCTATTCTAAGATTAACAGCTTTATTTTCAGCTTTGCTTTTACTATTAGAGGAGATTTGGTAAAATAAGAAAATGGAGAGGTATTTTATTTGATTGGAAGCGTGCGAATTGCCTCGTTTAGCTTTGGGAGAAAAGCTTTCTGATCTTAGGAGCAATAGTATACAACAGGATTACCATCTTATTCATAATAAACTCAAAATTACTGGAGGTTTTTTTGTATGACTTTAAATCTTGGAATTATTGGAACAAACTCTATTACAAATGTTTTCGTAGATGCTGCGTTGGAATCGAAACTCTATTCTTTAAAAGCGGTTTATTCACGTTCTGTAGAAAAAGCAGAATCTTTTGGTAAACCATACGGAGCTGACGTCTTTGAAACAGACTTGACTGTTTTTGCGCAACACCCGGAAATCGATGTGGTTTATGTAGCTTCTCCGAATAGTTTGCACTTTGAGCAAGCGATTGAGTTGATGAAGCATGGCAAACATGTGATTGTAGAAAAGCCGATGTTCTCTAATCCAAACGAATGGGAAAAAGCCACACAAAAGGCTAAAGAAAACAAGGTATTCTTGTTTGATGCAGCTCGCCATATCCACGAAGAAAATTTCCAGCGAGTGAAAGTGGAAGTTCAAAACATTGAGAATATCCAAGGGGCTAATTTGACGTACATGAAATATTCTTCTCGTTATGACAATGTGTTAAATGGAGAAGAACCGAATATCTTTTCATTGAAATTCTCTGGGGGAGCTTTAGCAGACTTAGGTGTTTACTTGATTTATGCAGCCGTTTCTTGGTTCGGTATGCCTCAGTCTTCTCATTACTTTGCGCAAAAAGTGTCTACAGGGGTCGATGGAAAAGGGACTATGATCTTACGCTATCCGACGTTTGATGTCACGATGCAGACAGGAAAAATTGCAAGTTCTTATTTGCCGAGTGAAATTTATGGGTTAAACAAAACGATTTCCCTAGATGGTGTTACAGGAATTTCAGCTATTGAAATCATTGACCGTAAATCAGGATTAAAAGATAACATTGCTAAATCTGCTCAAAAATCTCCTATGATCGAAGAAGCTATTGCATTTGCAGATGTGATCAATCACGCAGAAGATGAAGAGCGCTTAAAAGACTATCAAGAATGGACAAACCTGAGTCAACAAGTCAATCAAGTACTTTATGAGCTGCGAAAAGACGCAGAAATCGTTTATCCAGCAGACTAAAAAAAGTGAAAAATGTTTAGGCTGAGAATAATGTCTCAGCCTTTTAAACTGTTTTTCGAAGAGCATCATAAAAAGGGCGATCGAAAAGACCTAAATACCGTAAATAAGAGGAGCAATCACATGAATGAACAATTAATCCCTGCATTCCAGAAACATTGGAATGATTCCGGTTTTGGCGCACCAACGGCCATTCAAACGGAAGTATATGATTTATTAAAAGAGAAGAAAGACGTAGTAGGAATCTCTCCTACTGGTAGTGGAAAAACATTGGCTTATTCTATTCCGCTATTGGAACAGATTGTGCCAACAGAAGGAATGCAGTTATTGATTTTAGAGCCTTCTCAAGAATTGGCCGTTCAAGTTGGACAAGTTGTCAGTGAATGGGCTAAAGCGTTGCAATTGACTACAATAACGTTAATTGGAGGGGCCAACATCCAACGCCAGATTGACAAATTAAAAAGCAAACCTGAAATTATTGTCGGGACACCAGGACGTATCTTAGAATTGGCCGATAAACGCAAATTAAAGCTGCATCAAGTGCAAACAGTCGTGTTGGATGAAGCAGATCAATTGTTGGGACAAGATCAATTGAGCACAGTACGTGAAGTGATCAAAAAAATGCCAAGTGATCGTCAAATGGGATTCTTCTCAGCTACCAGCAACGCATTGATGCAAGATTTGTCTAAATGGTTCAACGTGGAACCAATCTGGAAAGATGTTACAGCAATAGATGATTCAAAAGGTGAAATCGTTCATGCTTATATCGAAACGCCGATTCGCAAACGAGATGCGACATTAAAACAATTGAGTCATTTACCGGATTTTAGAGCGTTAGTCTTTTTTAATGATGTAGCTAGTTTGACGGCTGCATTGGATCGTTTGCGTTTTGAAGGAGTTTCAGCTGGCGTATTGCATAGCGAACGGAACAAAACGGAACGTCAACAAGTCCTGCAAGACTTCCGTAATGGAAAAATCCAATATTTATTGACGACGGATCTAGCTTCAAGAGGTTTAGATATAGAAGCCTTGGATTACGTGATTCAATACGATATTCCTATCTCTAAAGAAAGTTATGTTCACCGTTCTGGGCGTACAGGACGTATGAGACGCAAAGGGACTGTCTTAACGTTAGTCAATGAGCGGGAACTGCGTAATTTCAAACAATTGATCGCTCCGTTGGAATTGTCTTTGATCCAATTGTACTTATATGGTGGGGAATTAGTGACCGAAAAAGTAGTTCAAGAAGAAGCGCCGCATGCTGAAAAAGAAACCATCAAAAAAGTTGTTCCTAAAAAAGTTAAGAAACCTATGTCTACACAACCTGTTGAGGCACCTGTGAAGAAAAAGAAAAAGAATCGTACGAAAAAAACGAAGAATAAAGGAGCAAGACGTAAAAAATCAGAATAGTTTTTTGCTTAAAAGGAGAATGTGTTGAAGATGAGCAATCGTAAAGACTTAGTATTGAAGTATTTACAGCAAAATCCAGATGATTCCTTTTCTGCAAGGGAGCTTGCAGAAGCGCTTGAACTTGATCGAACAAATGTGAGCCGCTATTTAAACGAGCTGTATGCGGATCATAAAGTCCACAAAATTGTCGGCCGTCCGGTATTATTTCAATTCAAATCGCCTCGTTCTAAAAAAGAAGATGGGGAAAGCAAAGCTTTTTCAAAAATGATCGGGTATAATTTGTCTTTAAAAATTATGGTGCAGCAAGCTAAAGCGGCTATACTTTACCCGCCTAGAGGCTTGCATACGATCATTTTTGGTCAAACTGGGACTGGGAAATCTGTTTTTGCCCGCAGCATGTATGAGTTTGCTTTAGAAGCTAAAGCAATGCCGCAAGATGCCCCTTTTATTTCATTTAACTGTGCCGATTACGCTCAAAATCCACAACTATTGTTTGGGCACATTTTTGGAGTGAAAAAAGGGTCGTATACGGGTGCGACTGAAGATACACCAGGTTTGTTGAAAAAAGCTGATGGCGGGATTCTGTTTTTAGATGAAATCCATCGGCTGCCTCCTGAGGGGCAAGAAATGTTGTTTACGTTTATCGACAAAGGTGTCTATCAGCCTTTAGGAGAAAGCGGCAAAGAGTATGAAGCAAGTGTTCAGATTATCGGGGCTACCACTGAAAGTTCTGATGTATTGTTGTCAACATTCAAACGACGGATCCCCATGTCGATTACCTTGCCGCCATTGTCGGAAAGAACCATTGATGAACGGTATCAATTAGTAGCAGCTTTCTTACAGCAAGAAGCCCGTCGTTTGAATCAGGAGATTGTTGCTGAACGGGACGTCATCTTAGCCTTTATGCTTTATCATCCTGAAGCCAATATTGGACAAGTGGAGCGAGATTTAAAACTGGTTTGTGCGAAAGCTTTTTTGCATTACCGTACGAATGATGAAGACCATTTGAACATTACGCAAAAAGATTTGCCATTACAAGTACAAAAAGGATTATTGCTCAAAAAAGAAGCGCCAGATCGCCTGAATCGAATCATTAAACCGCAGCAAAACCGGTTTGTTTTTGAATCAAATCACCAAGATTCGGATTATTTTTTAGGTTCCGGAGAAGATATGAGTGTCTACAATGCGATTGAAGAACGCGTAGATGAGTTGCTCAGATCAGGTGCTCAAAATATCGACTTGGAGAAGTTTGTACAAAATGGCATGGGACATTATTTCAATGATTACATTGAGCAGTTGGCGAGTAGAGAAGTACAGAAAGAATTGATTTCAACGGATATTTTGGAAGCTACCGAAATGGTCTACGATATAGCAGAAAAACGCTTGAATCGAACATTCAATAACAGCACGCGTTTTGCTTTTTCATTGCATTTGCAAAGTACATTAGACCGTATTCGAGAAAATCGACCTATTATCCATCCTAACTTAAATGGTGTCCGTAAACAGTATTCCAAAGAGTTCCAAGTAGCTATCGAATTGTCTTCCTTGATTGAAGAGAAGTTTGTGATTGAGATACCATTAGATGAAATCGGTTTTATTACGATGTTTCTGACGATCGATTTAAAAGAGAAGTCAGAAGAGCTGCAAGAAAAAGTCGGCGTCTTTGTAATGATGCATGGAAAATCTACTGCCAGCAGTATGTTGGAAACGGTCCAAGAATTATTGGATACTAAATTTGGGATTGCTCTAGACATGCCGTTGACGATGAAAGTCAAGGAAATGTACGAATGGGTCAGGATAACGATTCGGGATCGCATGAAAGATTATGCACAAGGCATCTTATTGCTGACTGATATGGGATCGCTGAATTCATTTGGGGATATTTTAGCAGAAGAGTTGGATATGCCTATCAAGACTTTGTCGATGACGAGTACTCCGATTGTGTTGGAGGCTGTTCGAATGGCCAGTTTAGGCAGGTCATTAGAAGACATTTATCAAAGCTGTCAACGTGGAATGAGCAACAGTATCCAGCAAAATTTCACAGTAAAGAAAGACAAGAAACCTGTTATTGTGGTGACTTGCTTTACTGGAGAAGGAGTAGCGAAAAAGCTCGAAGAAAAATTAGAAACAGAAATTGATACGACCATGACAAAAATTATTCCGCTCCAATTTCTGCAGCGAGAGCAATTTCGTCAACGAATTGATCAATTAATGGAAAAATATGACTTAAAAGCTATCGTAGGAACAGTAGGCTTTGATTATTCCTCAGTTCCTTATTACTCGGCTTTTGATATTTTTGAGGGCAACAAATTAACCGATTTAAAGCGTCATTTAGAATTGGATTTTCCAGTAGAAGAAATGGCTCATTCACTCGAAGGAACGATTAAATCGGTGGATTCTGTCCAAGAATTGCTGGAATTGGTGCGAGATGTAGTAGATAAATTACTGGTTAACATGCAGTTTCAGATTGATGCGGGTGTAAAAGTAGGGGTCATCCTTCACCTGGTATTCTTGGTTGATTCTTTAAGAACAGAAGCTTTTTTACGTCCGTTTCCTAATAAAGAAATGTTTGTTAAACAAAATCGAATCTTGATGGATGTGACTAAAACAACGTGCATCGTATTGGAACGTCGTTATGAGATCCAATTTCCAGAAGATGAGATAGCGTACTTGGCTTACATGTTGTTAGAAAATAAGACTCATGAATGACAGAAATACACACTAAAAACAAATGTGTAACCATTTGTTTTTAGTGTGTATTTTTACAATGGTGAGAAAGCCTTTTCTGATAACGTTTACTTTTTAAAAAGTTGGCACGAAAATTGCTTATATATAAGTGTAAGGTAAAAAAATATCATATATGGAGTGAATATAAAATGAAAACAATTATGTTAGTATGTGCAGCAGGTATGAGTACAAGTTTATTAGTAAGCAAAATGGAAAAATCAGCAGAAGCAAAAGGAATCGAAGCAGATATCTTTGCCGTTTCCGCTTCAGAAGCTGATGCTAACTTAGCGAATAAAGATGTAAACGTTCTATTATTAGGACCACAAGTTCGCTTCATGAAATCTCAATTTGAAAAGAAAGTTGCTGATAAAAATATTCCAGTAGACATCATCAACATGCAAGACTACGGTATGATGAACGGTGAGAAACTACTAGATCACGCATTAACATTAATCTAGAGAGTATAGCAAACCGTTTAAGAGAGTGGAGAAAAGCATCCAGCCTATTGGTTTATAGCCACATAGGCTGCTTTTCGCAGCTCATTTAGTAAACTAAACGTACGAAGAAATAAAGATAACCTAATACAGTCAATCTCGTAGTAATGGAAGGGAAGTTTTATTGTGGTAGATGAACAAAATTTAGAAACGATCATGGGTCTTATTATTAATGGCGGGAATGCTAAAAGTGATGCTATGGAAGCTATCCAAGCTGCTAAAAAAGGAAACTTTGAAGAAGCAGACCAAAAAATCAAAGATGCTGATAAATCATTATCAGAAGCACATAAATCTCAAACAGGTATGTTAACGAAAGAAGCCTCTGGGGATGCCGTTACGATATCTTTATTGATGGTACATGGGCAAGATCATTTGATGAATGCCATTACTTTCCGTGATTTAGCAGCTGAAGTTGTAGATGTTTACAAAAAAATAGCTGGCGTTTTGATTGAAGAGTAAACCAACGACAAGCTGCGAAAAGTGAGTATCCCTTTTTGTAGCTTTTTCAGTTTAAACAAAAATTAGGAGGAAATAAACATGATTCTTTTAAATGCACCGATTCAACAAGACAAAATAATTGACACTTTAACTCATTACAGTGAAAATGGGGTTAGCTACAATTTCATAAAAAAAGAAGGTATGAAATTGTACTTTGAATCCACTATGGATAACGAAGAGGAAGCAGCTCAATTAGCTAAAAAAATTATTAAAGGTACAGATTACGGTTCTATATTGTATTTTCAAGCTACAGTGGAATGAGGGAGATAGGCAATGCTTAAAAACGGAATGTTCATCATGTCTTTAGGATTTATTGCGCTGATATTAGGCCTTACAGGTCCAGGTGAGAACAGTGGTTGGGTTTTAGCATTAGCCGTAATCTGTATTGTGGCTGGTTTTATTTTGTATTACCAAGCTGAAAAGAAAGAAAAGATAAATAAAGATTGATACAATGAAAAAGACTCTGATTTTTAGAGTCTTTTTTAATACTACAAAAAGGAAAGAGGTTTTATGATGACAGCGACTATCCAACAGTTTGAAGACAAGGTGATTGCAGAATTTGAACGAGAATTTCCGTATGAAATAGAATTAGTTTGGAAAATGCTAGCAGACAATCAGTATTTGCAAAAGTGGTTCCCTGAATTGAGTGTAAAGTCGCTTGAAGAAAATGGCAAGATTTTATTTGATATGCAAGATGGGACTTTTGAAGAAATGACCATTACGTCATTGAGTGAACCGAATGTTTTAGAGTACACTTGGGACAGGGACTTGGTTCGATTTGATTTAACGCCTTCAGAAAAAGGAACTCACTTAGTATTCAAAGAGACCATTTCTGAAGTGACAGAGCATACTCCTCGAGATATCACAGGTTGGCATATTTGTTTGGATGCGATTGAATCTATACTTGCCAACGAAGAAATGCCAGATACGCAATTGGTGTTTAATGAGTTGTATCCTGTGTACAAAGAAAAATTTGCGACGTTTGGAGAAGAGACAGGACAATAAAGCATGAATGGCATAAATAGGAAAAAGAGTTGCATGTTCCGAAGAAAAGCAAACCGATGATTCTTGAAATCTCGCCTATGAATTATCTTGTGATAGAAGGAGTAGGCCATCTTAATGAAGAACTGTTTTCTAAAAAAATCGAAGCTATGTATTCTGTTTCGTATGGAATTCGGATGTTGCCTAAAAAAGGAGAATCAACTGTATTGGGAATTGACTTTTAGTACACGAAAAAGCTGAAGAACGGATTGTCTGCTCTTCAGCTTTTTACCGTTCTCCAGTATTAACGTTGGTAACTAAAACAATGTTTACTCATTACTCGTTAATCGTTGCTTGGAGCAGGACATGAATGAATCTGAGTCAGCCGGCAGCGCTATTGTTTTAGTTTATTAGTCAAGTGAGGCCTCATTTTAGGTTCACTTGAAGAATAAGTACGGTTTATTAGTCAAGTGAAAGCTTAAGTGAACGCTACTTGATCAATAAATCCCATTTATTCATCAAGTCGGACATTTTCCATTCCTCACTTGATGAATAACCCTCATTTGCTCCACAAATGAAGGCCTCTTTTCACATTGAATAGAGCATTCCTTCCGAAGAAGCCGCTGAATATCGTGACTCTACTCGAATAAAAACAACACCGGCTAGTTTAAGTCCGATTTTACGTCTTTTCATGAACAGCCAAAATGCCGGAATAAATTTCTTCACCAACACTAAAAGATGAAGAACCTTTTTACCGTAAAATGAACGATAGCCCTCTCTATTTAGGAGAAGGCTATCTAACTAATCAATATTCAATATTTTTAGGTTGTCTAAACTATTACTCATTTTCAATATTTCAATTTATACAATGTATTCCCTAACCTCTAATACATCCTTGTAGCCCCATAGCTACTCCAGTGTGAATAAACTTGCCGCGTAAAACATAAAACTCGTATATCAATATCTTTCGTGTATTAATTAGTATAACACAATTTTAACGAAATAGCTAATCCTATTATATTGATTTCTGTTCTACACTTGCCCCAGCACTATTTGAACGACAAATGAAACCACGACTACCAGTGAAGAAATAATAAATCCATGCAGCATCGGTTTAAAACCCGATTTAGCTACTTCATAGAAGTTAGTCTTCAACCCGATAGAGCCGAGTGCCATCACCATCAAAAATTTGCTGATGATAGAAGTGATATTGCTGACCGATTCTGGAACGAGGCCGGTGCTTTTAATAGCTACCATCACTAAGAAAAATAGAATGAAAAAGGGGAAAATGCTTCGGATGCTGACTTTTTTCCGTGTGATCGTTTCCCCATTGGCCAATTGTTCTTTCCGTCTCATACGTGCATTGATGATCGAAAAAATCAAGACGACAGGGACGATAGACAGAGTCCGAGTTAGCTTGACAATGACGGCATACGCACCGGCTGCATCTGAAAAAGCATACCCTGCTGCGACTACGGAAGAAGTATCATTCACTGCTGTCCCAGTCCATAAACCAAATCCTAAATCACTCATCCCAAAGTACATCCCAGCTATCGGAAATAAAATCACCATCAAGATATCAAAAATAAAAGTAGCAGAAATCGAGTATGCGACATCACGATCTTCCGCCTCAATAGTTGGAGCGATCGCTGCAATCGCTGATCCTCCACAAATACCCGTTCCCGCTGAAATCATACTCGACAATTTCCAGTTCATGTTGAATAATTTTCCAATAAGGTATCCTCCGCCAAATGCAGTCAGCAAGGTAAAGACCATGACGATCAAGGAATACTTTCCGACGTTTAATACTTGCGTAAAACTAAGTGTCAGGCCTAATAAGATAATCGATAATTTCAATATTCTTTTGGAAACAAATTGTATGCCTTCTTTAAAAATCGTGTATCTTGAAATTAACGGGTTTAATAACATCCCGATCAATAAAGCAAAGACACTTCCACTAATAACGCTATTTGGGATCCAAGCACTGATTTGATTGGCTGCTACCGCCAGTGCTGCAGTTAATAAAACACCCGCTGTATACTGTTTGACTTTATTCAACGATAAATCCTCCTCTATATTTCTTACCTCTATGATCTTACTCATTTAAAAGGAGAATTTCAACTCTAGATTCATCCTAGTTAGATCTGGTTTTTTGAAAAGCGACTCTTGGCGTTCCGTCATTTACATAAATCGTACCGCACTTTTGGTACCCATTTTTTAGGAGCATTTTTTGCATCGGGATGTTAGTTTCGTGCGTATCAACCTTGATATTGGGTATTTGCTGAAAACACCATTCTAAACAAAAAGCTCCTACTCCTTTTTGCGATCGCAGTGATCCTAAGCGATGCACAACTCCGTATAAACCATCATTTAGCCATTTTCCGTCGTAGATTTCACGATAGGTGGCATCTTCTCCGATCGCAAATGTAAATACTCCAACGATTTCTGCTCCATCTAAACAAACATAACTTGTCCCTTCTTGAATATCGTTGATCAGTAATTCATCACTGGGGTAGCCATTAACCCATTGCTGGTCATTTCCATTCTCTCGCATATATTTCCTTGCTTCAGTATAAATATGCTGAATAAGCGACAACTCGTTTCTTTTTGTAGGTCTAATTTGCATTTCTCTTCACCTCTTATTATTCACAAATAACTATGTATAAAAATTCTACCATAAAATCATCTTAATGATAGGTGGAAAGCAAAAGAATTTTGTCCGTCTGATGAGATGTTCAATAATGGAATAATAGCGGGAGAACATGATGTGAAAAAGATGGATGATGAAGAAGCTTGAGATTTTAACATCAAATAAGGAACCTGAATGATGAAGTTCAAGTTCATAACATCAATCAACCGCTCTACAGAATTAATATACAGTTTACCAGTTAATTGTAAAATAAAAAGAAGCTTCAAACTCAAACAGAGTAGAAGCTTCTTTCTATTTTTAGCGGCCCTAGAGAGATTTGAACTCCCGACCTAACGTTTATACTGATAGGTAACGTTCATCTGCAACCTTACTTGATCAGATTACTTGTTTTCCCCCAGTCCACACCCTGCAGGCGACTTTCGTCGCACAAGGCGTTCCATCAATCAAATATTCGTTGAATAGAGAAAAATCTCTTACGAATAGAATAAGTTATTTTTACATTGACTGAGCAATGCAAAAACTATGATATTGGAAATAAGTGCATTATGTTCCAACGAATGATTTGATTGACTAGCCATCTTTCCTCCGCTGGTTGTTATCCCAGTTTCATCGGTACTACACAGCTGCTGCCGCAACTATTCAATAGCCATTATCCTGCTATTTAGAACCCTCAAATAGGAGATAGCGGTTCTTAGCTGCTTCCAACGTTCCGTTATTACTAGCTTTACAGTTAAACTTAGGTGCTTTCTATAAATGTTTCAGCGTTTTTGATCCACAACCATTTAACCAAAAACTATTGAGGTACATCCTCAACAACAGTATCTGCTTTCCTAAACAAGCCACCGCGCTTTAATTCATTCCATAAAATGAAAAAACATCCGTACATTCGAAAGTTCGTCAGTGCTAAAGCACATTCTCACCGTATTTAATTTATAGCCCTCCGACTACTAAGCGCATGCTGTTCGCCGACTTCACCGAACTTTTGACAACACCCAACTATTTTCAGGGATTGCCAATCGGAGATCAAGGTATTTCTCAAGCGGTTGACTTGAGTGTGCTTTTTTCATTCCGCACAATATCGTAATAACAGTTAAGCCTTATAGGCTCTTACATTTTATAGACTTTTTCAAATCTAGTTTGTAGTAAAACGTTGCGTACAGGAAACGTTTGCTCTATCCAACTGAGCTATAGGACCATACAACTAAATTCATTTTCTCATGATTCGAAAATCTTGTCTAGCACTTTTCGACTTTTCCATTTAGATAAATGAAGTGAATGTGACTTTGCACCTGTTTGTGAATCATGAGATGCGTGTTACAATGATAAAAAATGGTTAAAGGAAGAGGATATTATGGAATCATTTCAACAAGCCCATTCTATTGAAGAAGTACGCCGATTTATTCAAGAAAATGAACTAGCCTTTGTGTATATTTCTCGAGAAGACTGCAGTGTTTGTCATGCAGTACGACCTCAAGTGCAAAGTATACTTGAAAACTACCCACGCATTCGATCGATTCAAGCGGATGCTGATCATATTCCTGAAGTAGCGGGAGATTTTACTGTCTTCAGTGTGCCGGCGCTGCTGTTATTTGCTGAAGGAAAAGAATTGATTCGCGAAGCTCGTTTTGTGAAAATGGACGACTTGGATCGTCAGTTCAAGCGGATAGTGGAAAATTACTAAAGCAACTTCATCATTCGTATCGTTTTACATTGTGTTCAAATAATTGATAAGATAAGACGGTAAAACACAGTGAAAGGGATGAAGAGAATGAGCAAGGTAATTCCAACATATACATTAAATGATGGTCAAGAAATCCCTGTGATCGGTCTAGGAACCGTTGGGATAAAAGGTGCAAAAGGAGTAGCGGAAGTGATGGATGCCCTGGATAATGGGTATCGTTTGATCGATACTTCTACGAATTACAATAACGAAGGCATGGTCGGAGAAGCTGTTCGCAGAAGTTCTGTACCGCGTGACCAGATTCTATTGAGTTCAAAATTGCCGGGAGCCAAACATCAATACGAAGATGCTATCCAAATGATTCAAGAGTCTCTGTATCGTATGGGGATCGATTACTTTGATAAATACTTGATTCATTGGCCTTTGCCAAAACAAGATCAGTATGTAGAAGCATGGCAAGCATTGGTGGATGCTCAAAAATTTGGTCTGATTCGTTCTATTGGAGTTTCCAACTTCTTACCAGAACACTTGGACCGTATTATTGAGGAAACAGGGGTCACTCCGGCTACCAATCAAGTCGAACGCCATCCTTATTTCACGAATAAACGTGTAATAGAATACAATAAGGAACACGGTATTTTAACAGAAGCATGGAGCCCATTTGGAAGAGAAATTAATGACTTACTAGAAAATGAAATCATTGCTGCGTTGGCTGAAAAACATCAAAAATCAGTTGCGCAAATCATATTGCGTTGGAATTACCAAGAAAACGTGCTGGTCATTCCGAAAGCTTCTAGTGCTAAACACCAACGCGCCAATCTTGATATTTTCGATTTCACTTTGAGTGAAGAAGAAATGAAAAGCATCGATAGCCTAGATAAAGGACTAGATGGCTTAGTAGAAGGGCAACATCCAAATGAATATGAAGAGTTTGACTAAATAGAACTACTAATGATGAAAGGGGCTGGGACACTAATGTTGTCTCAGCTTCTTTGCGTGTGTATTGAGTTTTCTAAAATCGTATTAGTAGGAGAACAAGAGGCATTTGTTAAAATAAATGTAAGCTCTTACTTGTTTCTGAACCTGCATCATTCCGCATAAGCTCACCTTTTTGTAATACCACACATCATTTCAATCACATCACAAATTGGAGGGATTCAAATGTCAAAAAAGAAAGCATTTTTACTTATGAGCAGTTTAACGTTAGGAGTTTTGGCTGCATGTGGCAATAATACAGATAATACTGAAGGAGGAGACGGCTCAGGAGATGTAACGATTCAATTTATGACCTCTTCTGTAGAACAAGAACGTTTAACGGTCATCGAAGGAATGATCGACCGATTTGAAGAAGAAAATGACGGCATAACAGTAGAAACTGTTCCGGTAGAAGAAGGGCAATACAATACGAATGTAGTTACTTTGGCTCAAGCAGGAGAATTACCGGCAGTCATTGAAGTAGGACAAGATTTTGCAAAAACAATGGCAAATGAACAACTGATCGATGTAGAGGCCACTACTCAGTTGGTGGAAGATATTGGTCCACAAAGTTATTACGAAGGCGCATTGAATTTATTGAGCAGTGAAGATGGAGAAGGCTACTTGGGAGTTCCATTAAGCGGATGGGTGCAAGGGATTTGGTACAGCCAATCAAAACTTGAAGAAGCCGGAATCGAGGAGCCTGCTAATTGGGAAGAATTATTATCAGCAGCTGAACAACTGACAGATACAGCCAATAATCAATATGGTATTGCGTTGCCAACAGTTGAAGGACCATTTTCAGAACAAGGATTCTCGCAATTTGCTTTATCAAATAATGCCAATATTTTAGATAATGAAGGAAATCTGGACTTAGATACATCAGAAATGCGTGAAGCACTTGAAATGTACCAACAATTAGCTGAATACACTATGCCTGGTTCAAATGATACCACACAAGTAAACGATGCCTTCTCAAATGGAAGTGCAACAATGGCGTTGTACTCAACATATATTTTACCTGGTATCTATGAAAATGGTGATCCAAGCGATATTGGTTTCATTATTCCAACCGAAGAAAGTGAAGCTGTTTATGGGTCTGTTACAGCATTGACGATTTCTGGAGGATTAGAACAAGCAGAAAAAGATGCTGCAGAAGCCTTTATTGCATTTATGTCTGAACCAGAAAATATGACTGAATGGGTACTGATGTCTCCAGGAGGCGCACAGCCTGTCAGTGATGAAGTAACTAATAGTGAAGAATATCAAAATAATGAAGTAGTTCAAGCCTTTGGAGAGCTGTCGACAGAAATCGCCGGTTCATTTGATGCTATTCAAGTTTTTGGATTAGTTGAGGGACAAAACTTCACTCATATGGGAGCAATCACTGGGTCTAATGCGATTGGTACGTTGATCAATCAAATTACAGTCGGAGACGCAAGTATTGATGATGCAATAAACCAAGCTCAATCGACAATCGAAGATGTTATGCCAAAATAAGGCTAGCTCCATAAATAAGCAAAGCGTGGCCAAGTAAGGTAGACGAGCTTACTTGGTCAATTTTTACAGAAATAACAATAAACTAGGAAAAAATTAGTATTTTATTAAGGAAGTGAGAGAAATGAAGCCACCCCAAAATCCAACAGAAACAAGGGGAAAAAATAAAAAAATTAAACGCAGAACAGGTGATTCAAAAATTGCATTAGCATTTTTATTGCCAACGATCATCTTATTAGCTGGGTTGGTTTTGTATCCGATGATTGAAAATATCCGTATCAGTTTCTTTGATGTACCTTTGAATCCAAATTTGGATGAGATTTTTTTAGGGCTAGAAAATTATCAAACGATATTGACCGATCGGGATTTTTATCGATCACTTGGTGTAACAGTATTGTATACAGCCTTAACAGTTGTCGGAAGTACTATTCTTGGTTTAGGAGTAGCGATGTTGTTTAATCGAGAGTTCAGATTCCGAAAATTGTCGCGTTCGATCATTATTTTATCTTATGTTACGCCGTCTATCTCGCTAGTATTTGCATGGCAATATATGTTTAACAATACTTATGGCATCATCAATCATTGGCTGGTAGATGTAACAGGTATCTTAGATGAAGCTCCATTATGGTTTGACAATCCTGCATCAAGTTTTGCATTGGTCACTATTTTTGCGATTTGGCGTTACTTTCCATATGCATTTATTTCCTTTTTGGCCATATTGCAGACAATGGATGAAACACTATATGAAGCCGCCGAAATCGATGGAGCAAATGCCTGGCAGAAATTCGTGAACATTACTTTACCTGCCATTCGACCTGTATTGATCACCATCGTGACTTTGAGAACGATTTGGACATTCTATATGTTTAACGATGTTTATTTGTTAACTAAACAAGTCGATGTGATCGGGGTTTACCTATATGAGCAAGCTTTTTCTCAAAATGACATGGGACAAGCAGCCGCCATCTCCGTGGTTCTTTTTGTTATCTTATTTACAGTTATTTACTTCTCACGTAGAAAGGTGGATGTCACAAATGAAACGTAAAAGAAAAAATGCGCTGAGCCGAACGTTGTTTTATATCTTACTAGTGCTGATCTTAGTTATATCTCTGTTTCCGTTTTTCATCATGTTGATGACATCGTTGAAACCGACTAATGAAGCGATCTCTTATAATCCAACTATACTGCCTGAAGTAGTAACGCTGGAACATTACCAAGATGTCTTTAACCCGTCTTTATTTCCGTTTTTAACGTATTTTAAAAACAGTATGATCGTTTCTTTCCTAGCAGCATTCATCTCTGTATTTATCGGGATTTTTGGAGCATATGCCATGTCGAAATTAAATTTCAAATTTAAATCCACAATGAATTCAGCTTTTTATACTGTGTACATGTTTTCAGGAATTCTATTGGTGGTCCCTTTATTTAAAATCATTTCATCGCTGGGACTATACAACACACGAACATCGATCATTATTGTGATGATCGTACAAACGTTGCCAACATCTATTTTTATGCTGAAAAGTTATTTTGATACGATTCCTAAAAGTATTGAAGAAGCAGCAATGATCGATGGATTGACGCGTGTACAGATCGTCTTTTATATTACTATTCCACTGGCGATATCAGGAATTGCATCTGTTTTCGTGTATGCCTTTATGGTTGCTTGGAACGATTATTTGTTTGCTTCTATATTTGTTTCCAGTTCAGAATTCTTCACCTTAACAGTAGGGTTAAACAGCTTGTTTGCGACTCCTGATTATGTTTGGGGGAGAATGATGGCTGCTTCCTTACTGACTGCATTACCTGTAGTCATCATGTATGCTTTATCTGAACGATTCATTAAGAAAAATTTAGTAGAAGGTGGAGTAAAAGGATAGAAACACCATAAGTTTCAATTGCTTGTATTGAAGGTTTTGTAGCCGAGATGTTAAAAAAAGAGCATGAATTTATCTCTCCATACAAAAAACCAGCCATCCGAACGATAATGTCGGATGGCTGGTTTATCTTATTTACTTAAAAAATTATGCCCATTCACCGTTACGGAAAACAGGAACAGTTGAACCGTCTGCTTTGATACCATCGATATTCATGTCTTTAGAACCAATCATAAAGTCTACATGAACAGTAGAGCGGTTTAAACCGGCTGCTTCCAATTCTTCTTCTGACATTTCAGTTCCGCCAATGATATTGAATGCGTAACCTGATCCCAATGCTAAGTGGTTTGAAGCATTTTCGTCAAATAAAGTATTGAAGAAAGTTAAGCCAGATTGAGAAATTGGAGATTGGTTAGGTACCAACGCCACTTCACCCAAACGTGCAGCTCCTTCATCTGTTTCGACTAAGCGTTTCAAAGTTTCTTCACCTTGAGCTGCAGTTACGTCCGTCACTTTTCCATCTTTGAAATGGAATTCCATATCTAAGATAGTAGTTCCAGCATAGCTTAATGGTTTTGTACTGCGAACTACACCATCCACACGATTAGCGTCTGGAGCAGTAAAAACTTCTTCAGTCGGCATATTTGCCATGAAACGTTCTCCGCGAGCATTTAAGCTTCCAGCACCTTCCCAACGGTGGCCAGCAGGTAATCCAACCGTTAAGTCAGTTCCTGGAGCGGTGTAGTGTAAAGCTGTAAATTGTTGCGCGTTCAATTCTTCAGCTTTTGTTTCTAAAGTCACATCTTTTTCGTTCCAAGTTGCTATAGGATCTTCATCGTAAATATGAACGGCTTTGAAGATAGCATCCCATAAAGCATCTACTTGTTCTTCCGTAGTGTCTAGTTCTGGGAAGACTTTAGCTGCCCATTTAGCGCCTGAAGCTGCAGCAACGACCCAGCTCACTTTGTTGGCTTGAGTAGCTTTACGTTGTTCGATCATGGCTTTACCAGCTGCAGATTGATAAGCAGCGATTTTTTCTGCATCAATTCCTGCTAGAGCATCTGGGTCAGAAGAGCGAACGCTGATACGGCTAGCCCCTTTAGCAATGTGGTCTAAAGACTCATCGATTTTGTATTGCGGGATATCTGTCAGACGTTCCACTGGTGTGTTCATCGTGACTTCACGGTTTACCACGTCATCTGCCCATTTGACAATGACTTCTGTAGCTCCTAAAGCATAAGCTTCTTTTGTAATCATACGAGCAAGTGAAGCTTGGTCTACATCAATAGATAAAACGACTGTATGCCCCTTTGATACATTTACTCCCGATTCTACAATCGCACGAGCATATTTTTGTAAGTTTTCTTCGAAATTTGGTAATACCATATTTTTATTCCTCCTGATTTTATTTCATGTTCGTTGATATTCATACTGCACTTTCATATCATAGCATACGCAAATAACAAAACACAATTTGCTAACAAAAAAATTTCAACAGATTACAATGTTGTAACGAATGCGTGTTTGAAAGTCTTTCCGGTATTTTAGTGGAACACACTATGTTATAATACGAATAGAGAAAGGTTGACTTTCTAAAGAAAAACTTTCGTTATATTGGGAAGCAACTTGTTTTTATAGATGTACAAGTGATACAATAAACCTTGTGCTTTTGTGGCATTCATAAGTAGTTGAAAATGAAAATTTAAAAGAGATTATTGGTAGATTTCTTGATCGCTTTAGAAAGAATAATGGACTTTAGTTTTTTAAGTTGAAAAGCTATTGATTTGTAGACTGCTTTCTCTATCGTTTAAGAACTTTTTTTCATAGGTATTATAACCAGAAGGTAATACTGCATCCGGAACTATAACTGTTTCGTAAGAGTTTAAAGAATTTAGAGGTGAAAGATATGGCAAGAAAAAAGACCATTATGAAGTCCAGCATTCTGGATACAGCTTATGAAGTTGTCAGAACTGAGGGGTTTGATGGATTTACTGCACGCAATATTGCAAAAGAAATGAACTGTTCTACGCAACCGATTTACTTGGAATTCAAAAATATGGATGACTTGAAAAAAGAATTATTGGTAAGAATAAAAGCTCATTTGACGGAAACGATTTATGTCCAAGAAAGAATAGAAAAACCTGTTCTTAATGATGCTTTGAATTATCTGTACTTTGCAAAAGAAGAGTCTGTATTTTTTAAGGCGCTGTATTTGGAAAATCGCTTAGATGCTGAGCAAATTTTTGCTATTTCTCATGACGTGGTGTTAGATTCATTTGAAAATGATGAAAAAACTAAGGAATTGTCCAAAAGCGAAAAAGAAAAATTCTTCAGCTTATTTTGGGCTAGTGTGCATGGACTAGCATCTCTAATTGCTCAAGAATTGATTCCTTTTAATGAAGAAGAATTAATCGGTTATTTAAAACAATCCTTTAAAGGTTGCTTAAAAGTAATCTAAATAAAAAACCTCAACGTTTTTGACGTTGAGGTTTTTTTATTGAGCATTTACTTTTTCGACTAGAGCTTTGGCAAAGGCGTTTAACTTTTCGATATCTGCTTCTTCGGGATCTAAATCAACTTTGACACTTTCGGCACCCTGAACTGCTCCAGCTGCCTTAAGTTGTTCTGTAAAATCATCGACTGATTGACAAAATTTTTCATAAAAGGTATCTCCAGAACCGAAAGTCCCAAAAATTTTCCCCGTTAAATTTACATCAGCTAATTCCTCATAAAAGTCCACGATTTCATCGGGCAAATTCGCATCCGTTCCGTAAGTATAAGTAGCAACCAGACACAAGTCTACATCCAAAAAATCTTCGGGATCAGCTTGCATACTTTCTTCTACCTGAACCTCTACACCTAGTTCTTGTAATGTTTCCTCAACAATATCGACACATTGAGCGGTATTCCCCGTTAAACTCGCATAAACAATCATAGCACTGGTCACGTTTTTTTCATTCCTTTACGGTTAGATTCTCAAAATAGTATACCAAATTTTGAGGAGCAGTACCAATCAGAAAGAACACAAGGAACTCAATGACAAATGAGGTTTAATCGGCATAACGCGTTTTCCCATTGTTCAACCATGAATAGTTTAGGCCCATTATTAAACCACCACCAACATAATTTCCTAATGTCGCAAAAAAGATATTTGTTACAACAGCAGCAATTGTCATTCCCGGAACATTTCCACCGCTGGCAAAAAATGCCAGAGAGAAAGAAGAAAAGTTGGCAATAACGTGTTCAAAACCGAGAAAAGCAAAAATAAAGATCAGAAATACAATAGCTAATACTTTTCCTGCATCATCTTTCATTCGCATAGTAACAAAGAAAGCTATATTCACGACCATATTTGCAAATATCCCCTCAACAAATATTTGTAAGGGTGCTTTAGCCAATTTGCCTGAAACAGCAGTGATTAAGTAGTGGTCTATGGCAACATCATGGAAGACACCTGTATAAGATAAGGCCCAGCTAATCATAATAGCTCCAACAGCATTAAAAAGAATGCAAGTACCCAAAATACTCAATGCTTTTTTCCAAGGAAGAACTTTTCGATGTACAGCAGTTGTCATATACATCATATTAGAAGTACCCAATTCAGCATTCAAATAAATGATCATGACTAATGACCAAGTGAACATAAAAGCATACCCGAATTTACCCCATCCTGGTGTTAAATGTTCAATAGAATTTCCCATACCGACTGCGATCCCAGTACCCAACGTTAAGTAAAAACACGCTAACATGGCTCGCATAATATAACGACCGATGCTCTTATCAAACAAGTCTGCTTTTTTTAAGATGCATTTTTCGATGTCGCCCATCATACCAGTTGAAAAACCTTCTACTATATTTTTACTTTGCCCTACAGATGCTTCAGCTACCTTTTCTTCCACTTATTTTCATCTCCAATTTAATCAAATGATTTAATTCACAATGTTTATCATACACTATTTTAAATTAAAAAGAAATTCTTTGATTATAGATAATGTTTGAAATGTGAATTATTTTAGAATAACTTTGAATAAGAAGAAAAGACCTTAAAAAACTAACATAACAGAGAAGGCTTCCACTGCATTTGTTTCGGCTTTTTTATTGTGAATTCCTTTACTAATACACATTTCCCAAAAAATTAAGAGAGTATGATTCTTATGCGCAAGACTAGATTTTGATTAAATCGTTGAACATCAAGGAGGGAAGCTCCATGATGAAGATTAGCGTTTGAACATCAAGGTTGAAAGCTCCATGATGAATGATAGTGAGGGACAAAGACTTGTGTTAAAATAAAAAAGATTGATAAGAGAGAACAGGGGGAAAGAGTGTGTTCAATTTTGAAGCTATTAAATCATTTACAGAAACAGACCGCGTTATTTATGATTACATCCTGCAGCATAAGGAAGAGATTTATTACATGCGTATTCGCGATTTGGCGGAAGCAGCTCATGTTTCTCCAGCATCCGTAGTTCGTTTGCTGAAAAAAAGCGGGTATGAAAGTTTTGCAGAGTTTAAGTCAGAAGTTCGCCGTCAGACGAAACAAAATCAGCAACAACCAGTATTTGATACAAAAGAAATTGTAGATGAATTTTTTAACCGAACACTAACCAAAGATTACAATCAGCAGTTAGACAAGGCCGTTGAACTAATACATAAATCCGGATTGGTCATTTTTTTCGGTATTGGGACATCCGGAATTCTAGCAGAATATGGTTCTCGACAATTTATTAATTTAGGGAAACGAACCTTTTTCGTAAAAGATCCATTTTACCCCATAAAAAACGCCAGTGAAGATTTTACAGAATCAGCTGCTATCATTTTATCGGTCTCAGGAGAAACGGAACAAGTTCTTGAACAAATGGAAGCCTTAAAAGAACAAGGCAGTAAGATTATCAGCATTACCAATACTTCGGGAAATACATTAGCTAAAAATTCGGATGTGAATTTAGCTTATCATCTCACGCCGGAATTGGTGGGAAAAGAAGTGAATATTACTTCTCAAGTGCCCGTTACTTTTCTACTAGAGACTTTAGCACGAAAAAATTACACGAAGCGTAAACGAAAAGAATGAAACGTATTGTTTCAATATTGAAATATATTTCAAAAAACTGAAACCGGATTCTTTTTGTGAAAAGGTTATTGTGTTATGTAAAAAAACGGTTACAATAAAAAGTGTAAGAAAAGAAAAAGAGGTGAGGAAATGGAACACAAACAGTTGACGCCTTTTCCGGAAAACTTTCTGTGGGGATCGGCTTCGGCTGCCTATCAAGTAGAAGGTGCGATGGAAGAAGACGGAAAAGGACTTTCTGTCTGGGATGAATTTGTTAAGATTCCCGGCAAAACATTTAAAGGAACCACTGGGGAGGTGGCAGTAGATCATTATCATCGTTACAAGGAAGACGTACGATTGATGGCAGAACAAGGGTTGAAAGCTTACCGTTTTTCGGTAGCTTGGAGTCGTGTGATTCCAGATGGAGATGGGGAAATAAATGAAGAGGGGATTCAATTTTATGAAAATTTGATTGATGAACTGTTGGCACACAATATTGAACCAATCGTTACACTATACCATTGGGATATCCCACAAGCTTTACAAGATAAATACAAGGGCTGGGAATCTCGTCAAGTAATTGCAGATTTTACTCGTTATGCAACGATCTTATTTAAACGCTTTAATGGAAAAGTAAACTACTGGGTGACGTTAAATGAGCAAAATGTGTTTACATCGCATGGTTATATGATGGGAAGCCATCCGCCAGATGTAAAAGATCCCAAACGCTTTTATGAAGCCAATCACATTGCAAACTTAGCGAATGCTTCTGTCATTCAGGCTTTCCGTGAATTAGGGATTTCTGGGAAAATTGGTCCGAGTTTTGCTTATGGTCCAACGTATGCACTAGATTCTAGACCAGAAAACCAATTGGCAGCGGACAATAACGAAACGTTCAATGCCCATTTCTGGATGGACATTTATGTATTTGGGAAATATCCTAAACTAGCGTTGAAATGGTTAGAAGAAAATAACTGGGCACCTACAATCGAAACTGGGGACTATGAAATGTTGGCAAGTGGCAAGCCAGACTTTATGGGCTTAAACTATTACCGCAGCTCCACAGTTGAATTCAATCCTTTAGATGGTGTTGGCGAAGGAAAAATGAATACTACCGGAGAAAAAGGGTCTACTGAAGAAGGTGGGATTCCAGGATTGTACAAAGGAACGGATAATCCTTATGTAGAAAAAACCAACTGGGATTGGGACATTGATCCGACTGGTTTACGCATTGCTATGCGCCGTATCGACAGTCGTTATGACTTGCCGATATTAATTACGGAAAATGGACTGGGTGAATACGATACATTAGAAGAAGACGGTTCGATTAACGATACATATCGAATTGATTATTTAAAAGCCCACGTCAAAGCCATTCAAGAAACGATTTCTGATGGAGTAGATGTATTAGGGTACTGTACATGGAGTTACACAGATTTGTTGAGCTGGCTGAACGGTTACCAAAAACGGTATGGTTTCGTTTATGTAGACCGTGAAGAAAACGATGAAAAAGAACTCAAACGATACAAAAAAGATAGTTATTTTTGGTATAAAGAGGTTATTGATGCGAATGGATTAACAGATTAAAACATGCTCAAAACAATTTGATTTATTGGAGGAAACCAAATGGGGTTTATGGATAAATTTGAAGGCGTTTTAGAGAAGACTTTAGTGCCTTTATCAATCAAGTTAAACAGTCAACGCCATATTGGAGCGATCCGAGATGCATTTATTTTAGCTTTTCCATTAACAATGGCAGGTTCATTGATTTTACTATTAAATTTTGCGGTCTTATCACCAGATGGCTTTATCGCATCTCTGCTAAATTTAGACAGTATTTTTCCTAATTTAGCAGAAGCACAAAATATTTTTGCACCGGTTGTTCGAGGAACCAATGACGTATTGTCTATTTTCATCGTCTTTATGATTGCTCGGAACTTAACTGAAACATATAAACAAGATTCATTGTTAGGTGGATTAACAGCTATCGCTACATTCTTTATCTTGTATCCGCCTTATCAAAATGTGGAAGGCGCAAATTACTTAACAACTCAATTCATCGGTGCACAAGGGTTGTTTGTAGCGATGATTGTTGGATTACTGGTTGGTGAAATTTTTAGTCGTCTTTCATTGAACAAACGATTGAAAATTAAAATGCCAGAGCAAGTTCCGCCGGCTGTTGCTCGTTCTTTCTCAGTGTTGATTCCGATTATTTTGATTTTAATGCTCTTCTCTATTGTAAATTACGTTGTGGCACTATTTTTCCCAGATGGAATTAATGAATTGATTTACTCATTGATTCAAGCACCATTAACAAATATCGGAGGAAACGTTTTTGCCGTTATTATTTTGGCACTTGTTTCCAACTTGTTATGGGTATTGGGAATTCATGGTCCTAACACCATTGCAGCTATCCGTGATCCTATCTTCTCACCAATGGGAATTGAAAATTTAAATTACATTGCTGAAAAAGGAACGACTTGGGGTGTTCCTTACCCAATCAACTGGGGTTCTATGAATGATGGTTTTGGTAATTATGGTGGTAGCGGGATGACACTTGGTTTGTTGATTGCTATTTTCTTAGTGTCAAAACGAAAAGACTACCGTAATATTGCTAAATTATCCATTGCTCCAGGTTTGTTTAACATCAATGAGCCCGTTGTATTTGGACTTCCAATTGTGTTGAATCCAATTATGATCATTCCTTTTGTATTCACACCAATCATCAATATTTTAATCGGGTATTTCTTTACAGTTAGTGAAATTATACCGCCTATTGGTTACTCGGTCCCATGGACGACGCCAGGACCATTGATTCCGTTCTTGGGTACCGGAGGAAGTTGGGGAGCATTAGGCGTGGGGCTCTTGTGTCTAGGAGTTTCCGTTCTGACTTACATGCCGTTTGTTATGGCAACAAATAGAGCAGCTGTAAAAATGGAAGAAATGGATAACGCACAAGACACTACAAGCGCAAACGCTTAAAATTTGAAAAACTATCTGCCTCTGATTTATGGAGGCGGATAGTTTTTTGACGAAAAAGGAGATAAAATGATGAATACAGTTTGCTTCGACATCGGCGGAACGTATATCAAGTATGCCTTAGTGTCAAATATTGGAGAGATCTTGCAGCAAGATAAAGTAGAGACCCCTTATCAAAAAGATGCGTTCCAACAAGAGATAGCAGCGATCGTAAACCAATTTGCTCTCGATTATGAAGTGAATGCAGTCGCCATCAGTATGCCAGGGTACATCAATCCTGAAACGGGATACGCTGAAAGAGCGGGGGCTTTAGTTTATTTGGATCACATGAATTTGATCGAGTTACTGAGTGAAAAAATCACGCTGCCGATTTATATCGAAAATGATGCTAACTGTGCAGCTTTAGCTGAGCGGTATTCAGGAAGTGCTCAAGGGATTGATAACTTTATCGTCATGACCATTGGCACCGGAATCGGAACAGCTTTGTTTTTAAACGGAAGTCTCTTTCGGGGAGCCAGTTTTAAAGCTGGTGAATATGGCCATTCCCGAATCAACTATCAACAGCAGCCGCATGCTACCATGCACGATATATTTTCTACTCGCGTTCTCGTCAAACGGTATAAGCAGCTTCTAGGCATAAGCAGTACGGAACACGTAACAGGTGAAGCTGTTTTTGAAGCTGCTCGAAAAAACCCAGCAGTGGAAGCACTTTTAACTGAATGGGTACAGTGGATATGTGTGGGAATCTATAATTTAGCTTGCACTTTAAATCCTGATAAACTATTAATTGGCGGCGGTGTTAGTGCCAACCCTGAACTAATTCCAAGGATTCAAGCACAAATGAAACACGTTGATGAGCGTTGGGTGACTGATTTTAATGTTCCAATTGAACCATGCCGCTATTTGAACGATGCTGGAATCTTAGGAGCCTATTATTTTGCTGCACAGCAACAAACAATCAAACCAGTAGAGGAGAAATAAGATGGCTATTTTAACCGGATCTTTTCAATCAAAGGAATTAATCAGAAAAGTCAGCTTCACTGCCATTATTCCTACAACCACTCGTTCAATTTATGAACCTGAGAATGCTGAATCTGACAATAAAGATGAGCCTTTAAAAACGGTGTATTTATTGCATGGATGGGACGGAAATCATGAAGACTGGCTGCACAACACACGAATCGCCGAACTGGCGATAAAATACCACATCGCTATCTTTATGCCAGATGGACAGAATAGTTTCTATGTGGACCAGCCGAATGGAGATCATTTTGGAAAATTTATCGGAGAAGAATTTGTTCATGAGACCCGCAAATTATTTCATTTGTCGGATAAAAGAGAAGATACAACGATTGGCGGATTATCGATGGGTGGTTATGGGGCGCTGAGAAATGGTTTCTACTACCCCAAAACGTTCGGCAATATTTTAGCGTTCTCAAGTAAAATTTTTACAAAACGCTCATCTTCAGATATTGTTTTTGACCAGCCAATCTCTCGGCGGTACCAAACGTTGATTAAGGGAGAGACCACAGCCGCTTTACCTGATGATATGGATATCGAAGAATTAGCGGTAAAAGTTTTTGAATCAAAAGAGGGCAATCCAAGACTCTATTTATCTTGCGGGACGGAAGATAGCTTGATTGACGAACAAAGAAGTTTCCATCGCTTCTTAAGAGAACACGATTATGCACATGAATGTATTGAAGCCCCAGGCGTCCATAACTGGGATTATTGGAATACCAGTATTGAACAAGGACTGGAATGGCTGTATGGGAATGCGGAAAAGTAATCATTAAAGAATTGGGAAGAGCCGTTGTGGTCAATGGATAGTTGACCACAACGGCTCTTTTTTTAAGATGTGTATTAATTTGTATTTACAAATTAATACACATCTATTTACAATTATTTTGAAAGGGGTTACAATAAAAATGTAAAAAAGATACAAAGGAGGAAGAAAGAATGGAAGATAGTAAATGGGTCATGTGGCTAGGGAATTTTGCAGCTAAGGTAAACAGTTACAAATACATTATTGCGATCAAAAATGCTTTTACGATGTTATTGCCAGTCATTATCACTGGTGCATTTGCCACTTTGGTTTCAAATATGGTATTTGGAACTACGAGTGGTCTAGCCGCTGTTAACGGTTTTGGATTTTTGGAGAATTTAAAACCGATCACTGATTCAATCAGCTATGCAACGTTAAATTTTTTGACAATCAGTGCAGTGTTTTTAATTGGGATGGAGCTAGGGAAGCTAAACAACTTAAAAGGTTTTTTTCCTGGATTACTAGCTGTTATCAGTTACATAGCCGTTATCCCCAAAACAATTGATGCCTTAGTCAATGAAGAGCCGGTTGCTGTAGTAGACGTAATTGCTAAACAGTACACGAATAGTTCAGGTTTATTTTTAGGAATGTTTATTGCTATTTTATCGATTGAATTATTTAGCTGGTTGCAGAGACAAGACAAATTAACCATTCATATGCCGGACTCTGTGCCATCTAATGTTTCTGCCAGCTTCTCAGCATTGATTCCTACTATTTTGACTATCACAGCTATCGCTACATTAGGATTTATTGTATTGGCTGTTACAGGAATGTCACTATATGACATTATTTATACGATTGTTCAAGAACCGTTGTCCAACTTGGTTTCGGGACTACCGGGCATATTATTGCTGATGTTTGTTTCTCAAGTCTTTTGGGTGATTGGGATTCATGGGAATCAAATCATCAAACCGATTCGTGAACCTATTTTACTAGCTGCGATTGCTGAAAATACAGCTGCTTTTGAAGCTGGAGAAGCTATTCCAAATATTATCAACATGCCTTTCTGGGATATCTATATGAGTATTGGTGGATCTGGTGTGACTTTTGGATTACTGATTGCTATTTTCATTGTCAGTAAGCGTGAAGACTACCGTTCTATTTCTAAATTATCGCTAGCACCAGGATTGTTCAATATTAATGAACCAATGATTTTTGGATTACCCATCATGTTAAACCCGGTAATGGCGATTCCATTTATTATTACGCCTTTAGTTACTGGAGTCATTGGCTATTTTGCAACAGCTATTGGATTTGCAGGACCAGCAGTCGTGATGATTCCATGGACAACGCCACCAATCATCAGTGCTTACCTTGCAACAGCAGGTAGTCTTGGAGCTGTTGCGACACAGTTGATTTGTATCGTTGTGGCGACTTTGATTTACTTGCCATTTGTAAAAGCTTCAAATGTGACAAAAGCAGTAGCAGACTAAACTTAGAGGAGAGATTTCGTGATTAAAACAATACCAGAAGATTTTATCGTTGGAGCAGCATCATCCGCATGGCAAACAGAAGGCTGGAAAGGCAAAAAAGAAGGACAAGATTCCTACTTAGATACGTGGTACAAGAATGAACGCCACGTTTGGCATGATGGATACGGACCAGGGGTAGCGACAAACTTTTATGAACGATACGCAGAAGACGTTGCCTACATGAAAGAGATCGGCTTGACTCATTACCGGACCTCTATCAATTGGTCTCGCTTCTTTACCAATTATGAAACTTTTGAAGTAGATGAAGAGTATGCACAACACGTGAGCGACTTGATTGATGCTTTACTGGATGCTGGTGTTGAACCGATGTTGTGTCTGGAACATTATGAATTGCCGACTACCTTACAGGAAAAGTACGATGGTTGGAGTTCGAAAAAAGTCGTTGAATTATTTGTCGGTTACGCCGAAATCGCCTTTGAACGGTACGCTGATCGAGTAAAGAGCTGGTTTACATTCAACGAACCGATCGTAATCCAAACACGTGTGTATTTAGACGCGATCCGTTACCCCCATGAACAAGATACGCGCAAATGGATGCAATGGAATCACCACAAAGTTTTAGCTACAGCAAAAGTGGTCGAATTGTACCACCGAAAAAAATACGATGGAGAAATCGGTGTCGTTTTGAATCCAGAAGTGACGTATCCACGTTCTTCTTCGCCTGCGGACAAAAAAGCAGCTGACATGTATGACTTATTCTATAACCGAGTCTTTATGGATCCATTGGTAAACGGGGAGTATTCAGAAGAATTGTTTTTAACGATGGCATCTCATGACATTACCTTTGACTATACACAAGAAGAGCTGGATATCATCAAAGAAAATACGGTGGATTACTTAGGTGTGAATTTGTACTTTCCGCATCGTGTCCAAGCACCTAAGCATCAGTGGAATGAAAATACTCCATTCCATCCTGCCTATTACTTTGATCCGTTTGAATTACCTGGTCGTCGGATGAACAAATCACGCGGTTGGGAGATCTATCCACAAATCGTCTACGATATGGGAATGCGTTTAAAAGAGGAATATGGGAATATTCCATGGATCCTGACTGAAAACGGAATGGGCATTGAAGATGAAGAACGTTTCATGAACGAAGAAGGAGTTGTTCAAGACGATTACCGCATTGAATTTGTCAGCGAACATATCAGCCGCTTATTAGATGTGCGCGAAGCGGGTTCGAATTGTAGAGGGTACATGCTGTGGGCCTTTACAGATTGTGTTTCGCCTATGAATGCCTTTAAGAACCGTTATGGATTGGTACGGATTGATCTAGAAAACAATCGCGACCGTTCGTTAAAAAAATCGGCTTTTTGGTATAAAGAAATGATTGCACAACGTCAATTGGTTCTCCCGGATGAGCCTGAATTTAAATAGCGCAAATAAAAAAAAGAGTTGATTCTGTCAACTCTTTTTTATTCCTTTAAATTTGACTATACAATTTAGTTCACTGATATGTATAAGTAGACAGCTTCGTGCTATACTAAATAAGAATTCCCGTTATCTTATGAGGTAGGTGAAAAGTGGTGGCAAAATACAAAGAAGTCTCAAATGAAATTCGAAAACGTATCAAAAACGGGACATACCCCATTGAAGACCGAATGCCTGACCAAACGACATTGGCAAAAGAATTCCAAACGAGTCGCGTGACTATTAAAAAAGCGTTAGATCTGCTGACAGTTGTCGGTTTGATTTATACGATTCAAGGCTCTGGAACGTACATCAAACAGAATGCCCTCCAATTAGCAGAATCCAGTATCCGCATTGGACAAAATATTGGTCTAACTGATCATGTGGACGAAAGCATGGAATTGGAAAACAAAACGTTGAAATTCGATGTGCGTTTTCCGACAGAAGAAGAGTGCGAACAATTGCTGCTCAAAAAAGAAGATCCGGTATATGAAATTGAAAGGTTGCGTATTTTGAACAATCAGCCTTATTCATTGGAACATTCGATCTTGCCGCTGACACTTGTTCCAGGCGTGACTCAAGAGGTGTTGCAGCAATCTATGTATGACTACATTCGGAATGAATTAGGGATCGTATTTGGCGAAAATCGGCAAACGATTCGAGCCGCTCAACCGGATGAATTGGATAAGGAATATTTAAACTGTTCAGAAGACGAACCGGTCCTAGAAGTGAGTAAAGTGATGTTCACTTCAAGTGGCATACCTTTGGAATATTCTAAAGTTCGACACCGATTTGACATGGTGGAGATGTCTTTCGTGAATCTCAATACAGAACTATAGTAAGCGTATTTATAGGCTTTTGGGATAAATAACAGACAGAGTTACCCTTCACAATCTGTGAAAATGCGTTATAATAGTAAGGAATGGACAGTGTAAAAAATAGAAATGAGGAATATAAGTGATTACATTAAAGTCAGCACGTGAAATTGATGCAATGGATGAGTCCGGTACTTTACTAGCGAACATGCATATTGCATTGCGTGATTTTATTAAACCTGGGATTACTAGTTGGGACATTGAAGAATTTTGCCATAAATTTATTGTTGATAATGGAGCTATTCCAGAGCAAATTGGTTTTGAAGGATATGAATACGCAACTTGTGTCAGTGTCAATGATGAAATTTGCCACGGCTTCCCACAAAAAAAAGTCTTAAAAAACGGCGATTTAATTAAAGTGGATACGGTAGTTAATTTGAAAGGTGCATTGAGTGATTCTTGCTGGAGTTATGTTGTTGGAGAGTCTACTCCAGAGTTGGACAAATTGATGGAAGTAACTCTTACAGCTTTATACAAAGGAATCGAGCAAGCACAAGTTGGAAACCGCATCGGTGACATCGGTCATGCAATTCAATCTTATGTAGAACCTGAAGGCTTTTCAGTCGTACGTGAATTTATCGGACATGGAATTGGACCAACTCTTCACGAAGCTCCATCTGTACCTCACTATGGTGAAGCAGGTAAAGGCTTGCGTTTGAAAGAAGGAATGGTCATTACGATCGAACCCATGATTAATACTGGTACATGGAAATCAAAAATGGACAATAATGGTTGGACAGCTCGTACAGAAGATGGCGGAATCAGCTGCCAATTCGAGCACACATTAGCGATTACAAAAGATGGTCCACGCATTTTAACTTCTCAAGGAGATCAATAAATAAACTAGCGTCATCATTAGTCGAATTCATCGACTGGTGATGATGTTTTTTGTTTAGTGAGGAGAAAGCTAGAGTTGTGAGAAAGGTTAGGTGTTCCAATTTCCAGTGAGAAAGACAAAACAGGAACGCAAAATCAATTTAGGCAGGTTATTCATCAAGTGAGCATGGAATTGTTTCCCACTTGATGAATAAAGTGGGTTTACTCATTAAGTGGCATTAAAAGAAGTGCTCACTTGACTAATAAAGCATGTTTATTCATCAAGTGAACATTGAAAGAAGACTCACTTGAAGAATAAATTAAAATAACAACGCCACTGGTTGTCTCAAAGCCACTGTATTACTGTTCCAACAGAGTTTAAGGATAGAGTGATAAGAAATATCTTATGTTTCGTGAATAAATGTCCGCAAAAACCCCCTTTAGTCCCCTTTGAACCACTTGCAGCCTAAATTCGTAACTATGCGTGTATATAAAAAATGCACCTGAAAATTAAGTGTTAGCCTAACTTTCGGTGGAGCGTTACCGATTCAGTTCAATCCTATTTAATACAATCACAAGAACGAGTGTGACTAAACTACTGACCCTGAAGAGCAGATAGAAGAACCTTTTCATAATTGTTTGGTATAATACAGTACGATAATGAAAAAGGAGTAAATTATGAAAAATCGTTTATGGTATGTAGATTTAATTCGCATCACGTCCATTTTTTTAGTCATTGTTGTCCATGTTTCATCCAGCAATTTTGATTGGTACCAAATCAATTCGATGGAATGGCAGACATTAAATGCTTTTGATGCGGTAGCGCGTATTTGTGTGCCGTTATTTGTGATGATCAGCGGAATATTTTTCTTAGAACCCACAAAAGAAATTGGAATCAGAAAATTGTACCGCAAAAATATTTGGCGGATCGTACGTGTATTCCTTTTCTGGTCATCTTTCTATGCTGTTTTTATGGCGTTCTATCCATTTCAGTCCTTTTCCACAGATCAAGTGAAGGAAACGATCGATCGCTTTACAGAAGGTCATTTTCATTTATGGTTTTTATTTCGGATTGTAGAATTGTACATTATGACGCCATTTTTACGCAAAATAGCGGAAGATAAGAAGTTGATGCGGTACATAATGGCGTATTGTTTTGTATTAGGCTTTCTCATTCCGACGATTCGCCAGTTTCCAATTGGTTCTACAGTAACGATTGCAGATGACTGGATAAATCTGGACATTACGTTTGGTTATGTCGGATATTTCTTTGCGGGAAGTTATTTGTACCGCTATGGAGTAACACCGAAAGTAAAGCGCTGGATCTATGGATTGGGAATTGTGGGGCTGTTAGTAACCTTGTTCGGAACCAGCTATTTATCTTTAGAAGCCGGAAAACCAGTAGGGTGGTTGTTTGAATATTTGACACCGAATGTCATGATGACCAGTATCGCTGTTTTTGTGTGGTTCAAAGAAACTTTTAACAATCGTGTTTTTTCTGAAACAGCTAGAAAATGGATCAAGGAATTCTCCGATATTTCCTTTGGGGTTTATTTGAGCCATGTATTGATCATCTTTCTGTTGAACTCAGCTAACATAGATACCCAATTGTTGAACCCCTTGATTTCGGTTCCTTTATTAGTATTACTTGTGGCAGCTTTGGGTTATGTTGTCGTGAAAATGCTGATCAAAATACCTGGACTCAAAAAATGGATTTTATAGAACAATGCTAAAAGCAGTGGCTCAGGAGAGGACTTTTTCAGGTAAAGAGTAGTATACTATGATGGAAAACGATTTCAAAAAAATAGTGAAGCGGAGGAAGACAAGTGAAAAAAATCAACATAGGTCAATCAGGACTAATGGCATCTCAAATTTCTCTTGGTATTATGCGTATGAATGCTTTGTCCAACGAAGAAGCTAAAACAGTTATTGAGACTGCTATTCATGAAGGTATTGATTACTTTGATCATGCCGATATTTATGGTAAAGGAGAATCAGAGCAAATTTTTGGACAAGCTTTTAAAGAATTAGGTATCTCGCGAGACAAAGTGTTGTTGCAAACGAAAACGGGAATTGTTCCAGGAGTGATGTTCGATTTTTCAAAAGACCACATCATTGAATCTGTAGAAGCTAGTTTGAAACGTCTTCAGACAGATTATGTCGACACATTACTGTTGCATCGTCCCGATACGTTAGTAGAACCAGAGGAAGTAGCAGCTGCTTTTGATGAACTGGAAAAAGCGGGAAAAGTGCGTTATTTCGGTGTCAGCAACCAAAATCCGCTCCAAATTGAATTGCTCAAAAAAACAGTTCAACAACCTTTGATTGCTAATCAGCTGCAATTGAGCATTACACATGCACCAATGATCGATGCTGGGTTTAATGTCAATATGATCAATGAAGCCTCAGTAGTCCATGATGGTGGGATTTTGGACTACAGTCGGCTAAATGATATGACCATCCAGCCATGGTCGCCATTCCAAGCAGGAAATGGCAAGAAAGGGTTATTCTTTGATCACCCAGATTATCCAGAACTGAATCAATTGATCAATGAAATGGCCGCTGAAAAGTCAGTAGCTCGTGAAGCTATTGCTGTTGCTTGGTTGTTGCGTCATCCAGCACGAATGCAGCCGATTGTGGGAAGCATGAATCCGGATCGTATCAAAGCTATTTGCCAAGCGTCAGAAATCACCTTGACTCGTGAAGAGTGGTATAAATTGTATAAGAGTACTGGGAAAGTTTTACCATAAACTGCAGGAGCCATCATCTGAATTGGGATGATGGCTTTGTACTCGCTAGAAATCCGTCTAGTTCATAATGACAGTTACAGCAAGTTGAGGATTATTAAGTAGAAGCAGTCTATCTCACAATAGCGCTGACAGCAAGTTGAGGATTATTAAGTAGAAGCAATCTATCTCACAATAGCGCTGGTATAAAGGTGAGAATTGTTAAGTAGAAGCAGTCTACCTCACAATAGCACTGGTAGAAGTGTGAGGTTTATGAGCTAGAAGCCGTCTATCGAGCAATTGTGTACCCATTTGATCAAAAGAGTTTATCTTCTAAGTGAGTAGTGTAATAGAATAAAAAAATGCCCCATTCGCTGATGTAATGTTCATCAGCGAATGGGGCATTTCAGTTATTATTCTGCATAACCGTTTGGATTGTTATTTTGCCATTTCCATGAATCACGGCACATGTCTTCTAAAGACAATTCTGCTTTCCAGTCTAGTTCGGCAGCAGCTTTGGTTGCATCAGAGTAGCATGTTCCGATGTCACCAGGACGTCTTTCAACGGTTTCGTAAGGCACTTTTTGACCTGTGGCTTTTTCAAAGTTGTTTACTACATCAAGGACGCTGTAACCAACTCCAGTTCCTAAGTTGTAAGCTTCAATTTGTTCTGTTTCTAAAACTTTTTTCACAGCTTTTAAATGTCCTTTTGCCAAATCAACTACGTGGATGTAATCGCGGACACCAGTACCGTCTGGAGTGTCGTAATCAGCTCCAAACACACTTAAATGGTCCCGTTTGCCGACAGCCACTTGAGTGATGTACGGCATTAAGTTATTCGGGATACCATTTGGATCTTCACCAATACGGCCGCTTTCATGTGCTCCAATAGGATTGAAGTAACGAAGAAGGGCGATGCTCCAAGAATGATCTGCAGCATATACATCCTGTAAAATTTGTTCAATCATCATTTTAGTTGTACCGTATGGATTTGTTGTGCTTAATGGCAAGTCTTCTGTAAGTGGAGAAACATTGTTCATTCCATAAACTGTAGCAGACGAACTGAACACAATTTTCTTCACGTTGTATTGTGCCATCAATTCGCACAGTACAAAAGTACCCGTTAAGTTGTTGTGGTAGTATTTCAAAGGCTCGGCAACCGATTCGCCGACTGCTTTGTAACCTGCAAAGTGGATCACTGCTTCAATATCATTTTCTTTAAAAACAGGTTCCAACGCTTCTTTGTCCAAAATATTCGCTTCGTAAAATTTAAAGCCTTTACCTGTAAGTTCTTTGATGCGGTTTAACACTTCTGGTTTACTGTTTGAATAATCATCTACAATAACCACTTCGTAATTCGCATTCAATAATTCTACTACTGTATGGCTGCCGATATAACCAGCGCCTCCTGTAACTAAGATTGACATAGTTTAGCCTTCTTTCTTAAGTTGGTTTCTTTAATTTAAAAGCTTCTTTCATCTGTTATATTTTACCATACAAATTTTTTTGTGGATAGCTTGGAATAGAATGCTTTATTACTTTAGACCCGTTTTACTGAAGCAGGTGTTGATAAAGAGCAACAGTATCGTTGTAAAAACGTTGAATAGAAAATTGCTCATGAGCCAGCTGATACACTTTTTCTCCTTTAGTTGCTAAGTTGTTGTGTTCCCAATCGCTGTAGGCTTCATTTAAAGCAACTGTCAAATCAATGACAGATCTTGGAGGAACAAGCCAGCCATAACTGTTATCTGGAATCAAGCGTTGGACATCGCCAACATCTGTAGCAATAAACGGCACCTTTTGTTTAGCAGATTCTAAGAGAACTAGCGGAAAGCCTTCATTATACGAAGCTAAAATTGTTACATCAGATTGGACAATTTGAGCTTCAACTTGAACGGCATCTAGGAACCCGTGAAATTGAACCTGATCTTGCAGCTTCAATGTTTGAACCAACTCTTCAAGGGTTGATTTTAGTTCACCATCACCTACTAAATGCAGTGTGAAATCTGTAAATTGAGCAGCAGCCAAGCTCTTCAACAAGACCTCGTGTCCTTTGATAGGATGCAGACGCGCAATACACGTTAAAGTAAAGACCTCATTTTTAGCTGACGGTTGATCAGGATCATTGTCAAATTGAATCCCATTATAAACAACGGTCATCTGTTCCTTTTTCAAACCTAGTTCAAGCAACGGTTCTTTTAGACTGTCTGACACCAATATCAAGTGATCCGCTTTTTTCAGACTAGCCGTATTTAATTTAGTAAAAATAGTACCTTTTATTCCTCTATTCATAAAATCCAATGTAGGATCACTGTGTACTGTAGTGACCCAAATAGGAGGAACTTTTTTGTGTACAGCGGCAAAAATAAAGTTGGCTCGTGCACCGTGGGTATGAACGATGTCAAATGATCCATCTGAAATAAATTGCACCAATCGTTTTAAAATCGCTAAATCATAACGGGAACGTTGTTCAAGAACATGGACTCGAATACCCAATTTTTTCGCTTCTTCAGCGATAATGCCGCGTTCCAATACTAACAATTCGGCTGTTTCTGAATCAAATTGAGAGAGCAGTGATAAAATATGGTTTTTACCGCCGCCGTCTTCTAACCCTGCGTTTATATGAAGTATTTTCATCATTGATTAACCTCGTTTATTATTCATTTGATTTCTTTATTTTCACAAAAAAACTGAACAACGTATTGTTCAGTTTTAAGATTGTTTATTGCGAAGCTGTTTTTTCTCTTGCTTGACTTCATGCAAAAAGTGAGGCAAAGCCATCATCCGCTTGATACGGTAAGGTTGTTTGATCAAACGATACAGCCACTCAATATTTAATTGGATAAATATTTTTGGTGACCGTTTGGACTTTCCAGATAAAACATCAAAACTACCGCCAACTCCCATCAACAACCCCTTAGGAGCCGTTTGCAAATATTGGTGGATCCATTTTTCTTGTCTGGGATAGCCGATTGCCACAAATACCATATCCGGGTTAGTTTGTTGAACTTGTTCAATGATCGATGTATCAGACAAATCAAAGTAGCCATTTCTTGCTCCAACCAACTGAAGAGAAGGATAGCGTTCGTGTACTTTTTGAACAGTACTTTGCAAAACGTCCTCTTTAGCACCTAATAAGTACACCCGACTGCCACTTTTATTGGCTTCTTCAAGCAAACTGATCATGAGATCATATCCCGCAACACGTTCTACGATAGGTGTGCCTAATATCTTAGAACCCTTAATGATGCCGATACCATCAGCAATGACATAGTCCGCTCCTTTTACGAGTGACATGTAAGAAGGATCTTTTTTGGCATACATCACGATTTCTGGATTAGCTGTTACTACAAATGTTTTTTTGTTTTGCTGGATTCGATGCATTAATTCTTTGAGCAGAGTTCCTTTTGTCTTATTGTCAAAATGAACTCCCAGTACCGATACTTTTTTATGTTCCATAATTACCAATCATCCTTAACACCTTCACTAGTCTAAACTTTTTATTTATCATACCATTGAAGTAGAGTAGAGATAAAGCAAAGTTTCCATTTTTATTGAATTAAAAATATGGTTGAATATTTTTTTAAACAATTTATTTTCTAATAAATAAGTTCTACTTTAGTATAACGGAAAAAAAGAAAAAAATTTTTATAGTTGAGTTGGAAAAAAAGTATCTATGTAACCTTGGAGCAATTTGTTCTCATTATGAAAGTATGTAGAATAACAATTTATGTATATAATGACTGCCTAAAGTTCCTTGAAAACTCTTAAGAAAACTGTAATGTTTGAGATGTAAGATTATGCTATAATAGGAAAAGTTGTAGCATCTTTGAACAAAGGGGAAGACCGATGAACAAAGTATCGATTATTATGCCAATATATAATGTGGCAGCTCAATTAGAGAGAGCTATTCAATCTGCCCTCAATCAAACATATAGCAATATCGAAGTTATTTTAATAAATGATGGATCAACAGATAAGTCTGGGGAAATTTGTGATGAATATCAACGAAAAGACAAACGTATTAAAGTCGTACACCAACAAAACGCCGGCTCAGGATATGCTCGTAACGTAGGACTTGATATAGCAACGGGTGTGTATCTTTATTTTGCGGATCCTGATGATTACTTTGAAATGACTTTAATAGAAGAAACGGTAGCAGTAGCAAAAAAAAATAATGCTGACATGGTAGTGTTTGGCTACTATAACGAAGTTTTCCAAAAAAATGGACAAGTTGACACGACAAAAAAACTACCTATATTGAACGGAGAATTTTCTCAAGTAGCTTTCCATAATCAGTTTCGTGAGCATTATGCAGTTTCGCCATATGCTTTATGGAACAAGTTGTATCGGCGAGACTTTTTGATGCAGCATAACTGCCGATTTACCAATCAAAAAGTAGGACAAGATGCATTATTTAATCAGTTAGTACAACGTGATGTCGAAAAAGTATTTTATCATCCAAAAGCCTACTACCATTATGTATCTATGGAAGGCTCTGCAGTTAATCGCTATCGTGAAGAACGTTTTGTTTATGAATACAATATTGCTAATTGTTTTGAGAATTGGATGCAATTCTGGAATAAAGATCAAGAGTACAAAGATTTAGTTTATCGTGAATATTGGGGGGCTCTTTACTTAGAATTAAGTAATTTAAGCTGGAAGGACTCTCCTTTAACGAGTCGGCAAAAAACGATTCGCATTGCGACGTTGATGAAGGATAAAAAAATCAAAGAAGCTGTTTACGGTATACTCTTGGAAGAAGAACCCAATGCTTTTGTTAAACAATTATTGCAATTATTAAGAAAAGAACAATACGCTAATGCACTACGGGTAATGCGGTTTAGAGTAGTTGTTGGTAAAAACTTTCAACAACTATTTGCTTGGTTGAAAAAAAAATTAGTGAAAAATTATAGATGGAGGTAATAGATTATGGGAATGGCAGATGAATTTAAGAAAGGAATATTTTTCAGTGCAATAGGGAAGTACTCCAACGTGGTGATTCAACTGCTAGTAACAGCAATTTTATCACGTATTTTGACCCCTCAAGAATATGGAATTGTGGCGGTAGTAAATGTCTTTTTAATCTTTTTTCAAATGTTAGCTGATTTTGGTATAGGGCCAGCCGTTATACAAAATAAGACTTTATCAAAAGGAGATATAAATAGCATTTTTAGTTTCTCACTTTATTTAGCCCTTATTTTGGCTATCATTTTTGCATTTCTTGGCACTCCAATAAGTGCTTTTTATGGTGATGATGTTTATAAACCTATCAGTATGGTTTTATCAGTGTGTTTGTTTTTCTACGGTATTTTAGTTGTTCCACAATCTTTATTACTGCGAGAGAAAAAATTTGGTACAGTTAATATTGTAACAATTTTAGCAAATCTGGCATCAGGTATCATATCAATCATTTTAGCTTTTGCAGGATTTAGCTACTATGCATTAATTATTGGAAACACCGTAAAAGCTATGTGTATGTTTCTTGTTTTTTATGTTAAAACACCAGTGAAAATAAACTTTAATAGAGATTTTTCTCCATTAAAAAAAATATTTAGTTTTTCAAAAAATCAATTTTTATTTAATTTTATCAATTACTTCTCAAGAAACTTAGATAGCATATTGATTGGGCGATACTTTTCAGCAAGTGCATTAGCTTTTTATGATAAAGCTTATCAAGTGTCTTTGTATCCAAATCAAATTTTAACGAATGTTATTTCTCCTGTCATTCAGCCAATTATGTCCGATTATGAAACAAATCTTGATAAAATCAAACAAGTATATATAAAAATTACGACAGTTTTAGCCACAATAGGTATGCCTTTATCTGTATTTTTATATTTTCATGCAGGAGAAATTATCTTATTTCTGTTTGGAGACCAATGGGGTGGAAGTGTAGCTCCTTTTCAAATATTAGCAATTTCAGTTTGGGTTCAAATGATTTCTAGTAGTACTGGTGGGATTTTCCAATCTGGAAATAGGACCGATTTATTGTTATTGTCTGGAATCTTATCTTCTATTGTAACAATTATTGCTATTTTTATTGGTATTTCAACAGGAAGAATTGAATATGTTGCGCTTATGGTAATCATAGCTTTTGGAATCAATTTTATTCAAGCAAATTATTTATTAATGTATAGAATGTTCGATTCGAATTTTAGTGATGTTTTCAAAGCATTAATAAAACCTTTCTTTATGGCGCTTATACAATTTGTAGTATTTGTTGCAATGCCTGAGCTCCCATTTAATAATTTATTTAACTTAATAATTCTTGGAGTAATATTTGTAGTGCTGTTTGGTTTGGGGTTATTAATTACTGGTCAAATAAACTTATTTAAACAAGTTATTATTAGAAAGTAAGGTATTGAAAGGAAGAAATGAATGAAACAATATCCCTTAGTGTCTGTCATTGTACCAGTCTATAATGTTGAAGATTATATTGAGGAATGCTTAGATTCTATTATTGAGCAAACATATTCTCATTTAGAAATCATTGTAGTAGATGATGGCAGTACTGATACCAGCAATCAAAAAATCCAGCCTTATACTACTGATAATAGAGTGAAATTAATTGAACAAGAAAATAAAGGTTTATCAGGAGCAAGAAATTCAGGGTTAAAAGCTGCTGTAGGAAAATATGTTTTGTTTGTTGATTCAGATGATTACATTGAACGAACAGCTATTGAAATATTGATAAATCAAATGGAAAATCAGAATGTAGACTTGATTCGATTTAACGGGAGAGCTTTTTTAGATAATATGAATACACTGATTGAGCAGAATAATTATAACTTTAGTCACCGTTTAGAAGAAGGAAAGATTTATACCATTGACTCGTATGATGCGAATCGAAGGTCCTTTGTTTCACCAGTCTATTTATATATAGTAAGAAGAGAAATCTTAGGAAAAAACCACATTACCTTTTATGAAGGTATTTTACATGAAGATGAACTATTTACAGCACAAGTATTTTTAGCAATTGATTCAATGATGTATCAAAATGCATTTTATTATCATCGTCGTTACCGAGAAAATTCGATTATGACGGATCAAAACCCAAAACGATTAAATAAGACAATCGATTCTTATTATCGTATTTATATAGAGCTGGAAAAACTGTATGTAAAAGATGAAGTTATCAAAGAACAAAAGAAGCTAATTAAAAGGCAGATGCTGTCGATTTATTCAGGAGTTATAAACATTCCATTGCCAGCAAAAGAAAAGGAACAAGTATTAAAGCAAATGAGTGCAATTACTATAACAGAAAAAATATATTTGAAAGTACAATATGCAGTTCATGCTATCAGAAATAAAAGGAACAGGAGGGAGGTTTAAAAATGAAGAAAATAAAAGTGATGACGGTTTTTGGTACTAGACCAGAAGCTATCAAAATGGCTCCCGTAGTCAAAGAGCTACACGAACAATCCAAACGATTTGAATCGATTGTGGTAGTAACTGCTCAACATCGTGAAATGTTGGACCAAGTATTGGGAACATTTGATATCAAGCCAGATTATGATTTGAATATTATGGAAGAGGGTCAGACCCTTTCGACGATTACCACAAATGTCTTACTTGGTTTGGATAGAATTATGAAAGAGGCTAAACCTGATATTGTGTTGGTTCATGGAGATACAACCACAACTTTTGCTGCCAGTATGTCAGCTTTTTACAATCGAATTAAAGTAGGCCATGTTGAAGCAGGTTTGCGTACATGGGATAAATACTCTCCATTTCCAGAAGAAATGAATCGACAATTAACAGATGTTATTGCTGACATTTATTTTGCGCCAACTACTAATAGTAAGGGAAATTTACTAAATGAAAACCGATTAGAAGAGAATATTTATATTACCGGAAACACAGCTATTGATGCACTGCATCAAACAGTCAAAGAAAATTATCCTTTGCCAATATTTAATAATATAAGTTCGGATAAGAAATTAATTCTTGTTACCATGCACCGTAGAGAAAATCTAGGCGAGCCAATGGAAAGAGTTTTTAAAGCAATCCGAAATGTAGTAGAACAGCACCTCGAAATAGAAATCGCTTTTCCTGTTCACTTAAATCCAATGGTACAACAGAAAGCTGAAAGAATTTTAGGTAAGCATCCACGTATCCATTTGATTAACCCATTAGATGTCATTGATTTTCACAATCTAATCGCAAAAAGCTATATGATTATGACTGATTCTGGCGGTGTGCAAGAAGAAGCTCCATCATTAGGGAAGCCTGTTCTTGTTCTTAGAGAAACAACTGAAAGACCAGAAGGTATAGAAGCAGGAACGCTAAAACTTGTTGGTACTCAAACGGAAACAATCGTACGAGAAATGACAAACTTACTTGAAAATGAACAAGAATATAAAAAAATGTCAATTGCTAGTAATCCTTACGGTGACGGAAATGCTAGTAAGAGAATTGTGAACGTAATAGCGTACGCTTTTAGTTTGGAAGATTCACGTCCTGAGGATTTTTTATAATTGTTGTATGATTTTTTAATAGGAAGTAGGTTTAATTTTTGGGAAATAATACTTTAATCATAAAATGGAAAGAATTTAATAACAGTTATAATCATGTTTGGTCTATTCTTATCCTATCCTTAATGAGTATTTCTTTTGTTTTAACTGACTGGATGATCGATATCTTTACAATAGCAGATTTTATTTTTGCTTTAGCAGGACTTTGCCTTTTACTTAGTGGGAATTATAAAGTAAAAAGTAATCAAATAATTTGGTTACTATTGTTGCTAGCAGTTATAGCGGCAAATATAGTACTGAATCTAAATTTAAATGAGCAATTTATCTTAAAGACAGGAATAGCGGCATTTATTAGAGTTGCTTATTATGGAGTAATTGTGGTGGGAGTTTATAATTATGTGAAAGATCAAAAACTAGAGGCACAATTTTTAAAAATATTAAACATAGTTGCTGTAATAGTCTGTATTATTGGAATTTATATTACTATTGCATTATATTCTGGTGGGGATCTTTCATATGAATTTTTTTGGACATTTACCCGGACTGATTTATTGAGTTATGCTTTTAATGAAAATACAGAATTTATTCGAACAAGAAGTATATTTTCAGAACCTGCTTACTTAGGTTACTTTTTAAATATTATTCTAGCATTAAACTACTTTAATAAAACAAATGTAAAAATTCATAGAGGTTTTTCCTTAGTGATTACACTCACATTACTAATGACATTTTCTTACAGCGCTATAGGTATCATGTTAATGATTCAACTAATGAAATTCATGACTCATAAGAGTGTGGAAAATTTTAGATGGTCTAAAAAATATATTGTCTATATTCTAGTACTTTTAATTGTTATCTTTTTTGCTTGGGATTTAATCAATGCGACGATTATAAATCGTACAGCAGATATTTTAAGTGGTAAAGATGGATCAGCTTATTTCAGAATTATAAGAAGTTGGGACTTTGTAAACACTGAACACATTTTTTTAGGGAATGGTATTGGACATACACCAAATATTTGGAATATATATGCCTATATAATATCCGATTTGGGACTAATAGCTTTCATTTTGAGTTGTGTATTTAGTTTTTATCTTTTGATAATTAACTTTAAATTAGGATTAGTTTTTATTGCGTTGAACTTTCAAAAAGGCGGGTACTTAAATCCTGCATTTTCTATTTTTTTATTGTTAATTTTTATTTATATAGGAAAGAAAAAAAGAAAATAATACAAACAATAAACTTATAATTTTTGTATATTTGAGTTATCAATTTTAAAAAATCTAGTTATAATGTTAAAAAGTGCTGTATGAAACTAAAGTGAAATAGGAATCAGTTCAGTGATATGTTATTATGAGTGATGAAAAATTAAAAATATGAGATTGATTTGGAGGAAAATGGGATGGCTCAAGGAGAAAAATTCACCAAAACGAAAAAAATAGTCATAGTGGCAGTAGATGTATTACTGTACCACTTATCTATTCTCCTTTCTTTTTATGTGCGTTACCAAGGCAATATACCAATGTATAATTATCAGGCTTATAAACAAGCAAATATATACATTTTTGTGCTATTTGTCTTATTAAATTTACTGTTTGGGGTATATATTTTATACAACAAATCAATTACTGATTTTTTGTATCTAACAGTGATTATACAAATTATTACGACTATTTCTATTATGGCTGTAACCTTCTTCGGAAGATGGTTTACTTTTCCAAGATCTGTAATGTTTATTAGTTTTGTTATCAGCACAATTATTTTATTTACTTGGAGAGTTATTGTATATAAAATATATGAACGATACAGTGGAAGCAAAATAGTAATGGTGGTAGGACACGAAGAAAATATAAAGAATGCGATTTTTAATATTGGACAAGCAAAAAGTAAAAGGCATATTGTAAGATATGCAGTAGTGTCAAATTATTATACCAACATTCAAAAAAATCTTGACAAGGTAGATATTATTTATCTTACGAGTGATATAAATAAAGATGAACAATCTAAGATTTATAATTTATTAGTTTCTGAAAAGAAAAAACTGTTTCTTACAACAAGTTTTGAAAATTTACTTTTAGTTAATCCCAATATAATGAATATAGAAGATGAAAGTATAATTGAGGTATCAAATTTCGAAATCTCTCAAGAAGATAATTTGATCAAACGATTGATGGACGTTATTTTTTCTCTCTTTCTTATCGTGTTAGCTTCTCCAATAATGTTAGTTACAGCTATATTAGTAAAAGTAACGTCAGAAGGCCCTGTGTTTTATAAACAAGTACGTATCACGAAAGATGGCAAAGAATTTAATGTCTTAAAATTCAGAAGCATGAGTGCTACTGCTGAAAAGGATTCTGGTCCAGTTTTGGCAACATCAAATGATGCAAGAGTAACAACCATAGGGAAATATCTACGATCGTTGCGAATTGATGAACTACCTCAACTGTTTAATGTACTAAAAGGGGACATGTCTGTTGTCGGTCCAAGACCTGAACGACCTTTCTTTGTGGAACAGTTTCAGAAAGAAAATCCTCACTATTATTTACGACATAACGTGAGGGCGGGAATTACGGGATATGCGCAAGTATATGGTAAATACGCTTCTGATTTTAATAGCAAACTAAATTTTGATTTATTATATATCAAAAAATATTCTCTTTTACTTGATGTAAAGATTATGCTACAAACCATTAAGATACTTTTTGATAAAGTTTCTTCTAAAGGTTTAGATGAAGAAGAACAAAAAGAAATCAAAAACGTGCCAAATAGTATAATATATTTGGATTAGTCTGTTGAGGAAAGGACAAATTGAAATGGAGAACACTCCACTTTTTAGTGTGGTCATGCCAGCATACAATTGTGAAAGTTCAGTAGGAAGAACGATTAAAAGTATTTTAAACCAATCTTTCTCAGATTTTGAATTGATAATTGTTAATGATGGTTCTAGTGATAACACAGAACAAGTACTCGATAAATACCATCAAAAAGATTCACGATTAAAATTTAAAACCATTCCGAATGGTGGACCTGGAAATGCTAGAAATAAAGGTATTGAGTTAACTAGCGGACAATATTTATTATTTATTGATTCAGATGATGTTATGAAAGAAAATACATTGAGCATGTATGCTAGTTTTGTAAATGAAAAAAACATCGATTTGATTATTTCTTCGTATAATATGAGAATTTTAGACGGTGATGAGGTAGTGGATACTCGTAAGGTAGAAGCTCCTAATTTACTAATAGAAGCACATGAAAAATTTCTAGATAATGTTTATCCTTTAATGAATAAACAACTGATGTATGTTGTTTGGAATAAATTATATAAACTATCTATTGTGAAGGCGAATGATGTATTTTTTCCGCCTTATAATAGTTGTGAAGATAGATTATTTAATATACGGTACTTTAATCATGTAAGTAGTTGTAGAGTAGTTAGTGATGTACTCTATGACTATTCATTTGATGGGAGAAATAGCTTAACGAATAAATATTTTGACAATAAATTTGATACATTTGTAGAGTTTTACCGTGAGTTACTGTTTTTAACAGACAAGAATCGTAGAGGATCCAGTGCTTTGTTTCTAAAAGGAGTAATGTCATGCATCATTCCTCTGCATAGTGATAGTTGTTCTTTAGGTTACCACGATAAATTAGCGTATATTAGACGAATAGTACATTTTCCAGACGTTATACAAGCTACAAATGAAAGTCTCGTGGATACTAAGATGAGAAAAATAATGAAAATATTGTTTAAGTCGAAATCGGTGGCTGTAAACTTTGTTGCTTCAAAAACAATGTATACAATTAGTATGACTTCGCCAAAAACAATTGAAAAATTTAAACGTAAATTTTAAAAGAAAGGTCTGAGTCAAGTATGGACAAACCGTTAAGAGTTCTTCATTTTCAAGGACGTATGGGAAAAGGCGGAGCTGAAACTTTTATGATGAATGCTTACCGCAATATTGATCGTTCAAAATTTCAATTTGACTTTTTAATTTATAATGATTTTGAAGATATTAGACCATACAATAAAGAAATTCATGATTTGGGAGGCCATATCTATGCTGTTCCTAATCCTAAAAAAAATATTTTAGGTTATATAAGAGGTGTTACCGCTTTATTTAAAGAGAAACATTTTGATATAGTTCATAGTGAAGTTTTCTTTGGTGGAGGATTGAATTTATTATTAGCTAAGCGAGCTGGTATTGACAAAAGAATCGTTCATAGTCATGCTACAACAGATGGAAAGAAAAATAATTTATTTATGTCTGCAGCACGTAAGCTTTTTGATCGTTTGATGAGAGATAACGCAACGGATTATTTAGCGTGTTCCACTGAGGCAGGAATTGGTCTTTACGGAAAAAATCAACCGTTTATTTTTGTACCTAATGGTATAGACTTAAATATGTATCGGAATGTACCTAAAGGAAAAGAAGGTATTAGAGAAGAGATTAATGTGCCTAAAGACGCTTTTGTTGTAGGTAATATAGGAAGATTTGAGGAGCAAAAAAACCATTCTTTTTTAATTGATATTTTTGAAGAAATTGTTCAGCAACAACCTAATAGTTTTTTGTTATTGATCGGTGAGGGGTCTTTAAGAAACCAAATAGAACAAAAAGTTTCTTCAAAAAAATTACAAAAAAATGTCTTATTTCTAGGTCTAAGAGACGATATTCCAGAGCTATTAAAAGCTATGGATGTTTTTTTAATGCCTTCTTTATATGAAGGGTTACCTATTTCAGCTGTAGAAGCACAAGCAGCAAATATTAAGCTAGTTCTGTCAACTGAAGTTTCTTCTGAAACACAATTATCTAAAAATGTTCACTTTATTTCATTAAAAGAAAATACTGAAAAGTGGGCTGAAGAAACACTTAAAAAACCTTATACTAATGAGCCTCTACCAGAATTAGCGCAATATGATATGGAATATACAGCTATATTATTAGATGAGATTTATTCAAAATGAGGAGGACTTGCACTTGAAGAATTTACCCACTTTAGATGAAATGATAACTTTTTTAAAAGATAGTATGAAAATTATTATTATCACGACAGTTTCTATTTTTTCATTGTTTTTATTAGGTATTGGCTATACCATCTTTACTGATAGCAAAATTAATGAAAATGCAATTAATACTGAAGAACAGGAAATTAAACTTAATGAACTTGATCAAAATATACCTTTCGAGGCCCAGCTTGATCCTGAAGAAATAGAATTAATTATGAAAAATTTCCAAAAGAACGGGGGAGTGGCTTTTAGTTTTTATACAGAAACAGAAACAGGAGAGCCTTTTTTAGCCAATTCATTGATGGAAGAACTTTTAATATCTCAAAATGTACTTGAAAGAATTGAAGAAGGAGCAGGTACGACCATTGAGCCTAGTCCTGATCTCGCGTTACAAGTAACTTTAAATCCAAATACTCAAGTAATGACTTTAAAAGTTGGTACAGGAGATAAACAAAAAAACCAAGTGATTGCAGATGCTTATTTTGACTTGATTTCTCAGGAGGATAATTCTTTCTTTGATAATAAAACGGTTTATATTGTTACTGAACCTGAAGTAATAAAAAGCTATGAAATTGAGTCAGAAGCAGTAACTGAATCAGATATATCCGTTGACGCTACTAATGATTTATCATATAAAAGAATCATTTTATATGCTGTGCTAGCAGTAATAGTAGGGGGAGGTGCAGGGATTTTTATAGCCCTGATACGGAACTTATTAAAAAAAGAAGTTACTGACTTATACGGATTTGCTATTAAAGATAACGATACAGTTTTAAATATGAGTAATAATAAATATCTGAATAATACCGAAAAGTATGATCAACTAATCCATGCTGTACTTCATCCAGAGAAAAAGATAAAACTGGTTCTTTCTGAAGAAAATTTAGATAATTATATAGTGGAAAAATTAAATTCTACATCTAAAGAACAATTAGAAAAAAAACAATATTCTGTATTATTTACAAATTCTGTATCAGAAGTTAACCCTGCAATATCGGTTGATGAAGTTATTATTATATGTAAGAAATATAAAACAACAAAGAAATGGTATGAAAAACAGAGAGAGCTATTAAAAGTTTATAGAGGCAGTGAGATTAAAGTAATTTTAATATGATAATTAACGGAGGACCGATATGTTTTTTTATATAAGTGTTTTTGGTATATTGCTTATTTTAGCTACCATTGAAGTAATGTTAAGGAATAAAAAAATCTCTTTCATAACTGGTGGGTTACTTGCTATCATAGCGGGATTCCGTTTTTATACTGGATATGATTTTAACTCATATGGCAAGTTTTATTCAGAGGTCGAAAATATTTCTGATGTATTTAATGGTAGTATAGAAGCAGAAAGTGGTTTTCTATTTTTGAATTTTCTTTTTAAGTCAATGGGTTTTAATTATCATACCTTTATATTATTTTTTGCTTTATTTAGCTTATTGTTGCTAACAAATTTTGTATATAAATTTACATCTTTTCCTTCTTTAGTATTGTTATATTATTATGCTAGATACTTTTTAGTCCGCGATATGGGTCAAATTAGATCTGCCATGGCATGCATTATATTATTGTATTCAATACCTTATGTATTAAATAAAAAACCTTTTCAGTTTTTAGTTATTGTTTTCGTCGCTTCATTGTTTCATATAACAGCTTGGTCGTTTATTATTGTTTATATTTTTCATTATTTGTTCAAGCATTTAACAGTAAAAAATATTACTTGTTTATTAGGCATTAGCTTTTTAATTGGAGTGATTGTACAAATTCCAAGTATATATATATGGGCAATTCCTGAACGCTACAATGCATATTTTACGAGTCCGTCTTATACTAATGGGCAATGGATTCTGAATCCTATATTATGGATGCAATTGATGTTGTTTTTTACAGCACTAATATTGTCTTATCCAAAATTAAATGAAGAAAAAAATAAATTTAATATAATATTAAAGATATATTTTCTGGCTTCGTTAATATTAATCTTTTCAGGAACTTTGAGTACAGTAGGTGGGAGATTAGGGACTTTATTTGCCACTAGTGAAATTTTTATTGTACCAATTATATTTTCATCTTTTACTAAAAATAAATTAGTTAATATGCTTTTATTTTCTGGTTTTACTTTTGCGGTTTTTTGTTTAATATTTATCATATCTGAGACTTATATAGATTACATGCCATATGAAACTATTTTTAATTTTTAATTTTGAAATTATTTAAGCGTAATAATAATATTAAAGGATGAATTAAATGAATGAACCATTAATTAGTGTTATAGTACCTACGTTTGATAGACCAATTTTTTTAAGAAGAGCAATAGAAAGTGTTATTAAACAGGACTATAAAAATATAGAAATTGTTGTTGTTGTAGATGGTTTTTCTAATGGAACAGCCGAGTATATTGAACAAGCAAAAAAAACAAGTAATATAAAAATTAAACTTGTCCAAACTAATATAAAAGTGGGCGGAAGTGAAGCAAGAAATATTGGAGTAAAACTAGCTGATGGAGAATTAATTGCTTTACTAGATGACGATGATGAATGGTTTACAGATAAACTAAGTAGTCAGATTAAATTAATTAATAAAAACCACTTATCATTAAATGATGATTTTTTATGCTTTACATCTTTGGAAAGATATAAAAATAAAAATCAAAAAAAGTACGATAAACTTCCAAACGTTAATTATAAAGAAAGTGGTAAAACTACTATTGCAAGCTACTTATTCGAAATAAAAGGTTTAAAAAATATAGGCTTTATTCAAACCTCAACAGTGCTTGTTCCAAAACATATCATTATCGAGACGCCATTTACTAAAGGTCTTATCAAGCATCAAGATTGGGATTGGTTATTGAAAGTAGATAATAACCATCAATTAACTATAGTACAAGTTGAAGATCCAAAAATTATATATCACTCTGATGTACCTAAAGATACAAGAGTTGGGTATGTCAATAGATGGAAATTTACTGAAGAATGGTTAGAAAAGCATAAAGCTTTTTTTACAAAATTAGCATATGAAAGTTTTATTTTGAATTATATTCTATTGGGAATTGCTTCTGATGAAAAAATAAGTAAAGAGCAAAGAAAAGTAGAAATAAAAAAGAGATACCAAAACCTATCTTTAGCAACAAAGTTAAGACCATATACTTTGAAAATCATTATTTATATGATGCTAAACAAATATTAGACGATTTTGATAAGTAATTAATTTATTCTTCAAGAGAGGTGCCCAATGAAAAAAATAGGTTATACTAATGATTCATATCCTGAAAGAAGGACTATTATTGATGGTAATCTACACCCATTAAAAAAAGTGAAGAGTTTAAACACTTACTACCCACAAACAGCCATAAAAAGAATGCCTATTTTAGGGAAGAATGCCATAGTTTTTTTTAAAGATATAGTTTTTAGTGAGGTTGGAGTAGATGGACTGCATCTTTTTAATACTGTCACAAAAAAAAATATTCCTTGGATTTCAACTTTTGAGACCTATATACCTCGAACTTCAGCAACGTCATTTTTGAATGAAGAAACTATTACTAAAAAGAGTATAAAAGAAAAAAACAGAACAGAAAAGTATGTAAAATTGTTAGCTCATGATAATTGTAAAAAAATTATATCCTTATCTCAAAAAAACTATGAGATGGAACTGCGCTTTTTAGAGCATTTTCCACAATATAAAAATATCATTAAGGAAAAAATGATTCAAATAAATCCACCCCAAAAAAAATTAATGGAAAAATCAGAAGTAGAACAAAAGGTAATTAATCCTATTTTAAAATTTTTGTTTGTTGGAAAAGATTTCACTCGTAAAGGTGGAAAAGAAATTGTAGATGTCTTTTCAAAAATTAAAGAAGAGCATAATTTCGATTTTGAATTGACAATCGTTTCATTAGGAAAAAGTTACAATTATGCATTTGGTGAATACCAAGATACTGAAAAAGAAGTACAAGAGATGAACAACAAAATTAGAAACACAAAATGGATAAATTTCTATGAAAGCATGGACAATAAAAAGTTACTAGAGATGATGAAGAACAGTGATGTCGGCTTATTACCAACTTGGGCAGACACGTATGGCTACTCAGTTTTAGAATTTCAAGCATCAGGTTGTCCTGTCATTACAACTAATATTCGTGCTCTCCCAGAAATAAATAATAGCACTATAGGATGGGTAATTCAGCTCCCTATAGATGAATCAGGAGAAGTTGAAGTTAGCAGTATTAATAAAAAACAAATACTGCGCAAGCAACTGCAGAACTCATTTGAAAAAATTATCTTAGAAATTTTAGAAAATCCACAACAAATTAAAGAAAAAACAATAAAGTCTTATAATGCTGTTATAAAGAATCATTCAGTAAAAAAGTACATGAAGGAAATAAGTGTCATCTACTCTGAAAATTTTTAGTAAACTCTTTGTAAAAACTTTTAATTAATCAAGTTAAGAAAACTATATTTTTAAGTTAATGGTTGCTACCTTAATTATAAAAAGTTGTCTAAACGGAAAAACAATTAAATACACAAAGAGAGGAGGATAATTAAAATATGGAGAATATAAAAATTTCTATTATTGTACCAGTTTATAATGTTGAAAATTATCTTGAAGACTGTATTGAAAGTGTTATCTCTCAAAAAAATTTTTCAGACATTGAATTAATTCTTATCGATGACGGTTCTACAGATCAATCGAGCGAGATTATTGAAAAGTATACAGAGTCTTATGAAAATATACTAGGTTATTATCAAGAAAATGCTGGACAAAGTAAGGCTCGAAATAGAGGGATTGGATACGCAAAAGGTGAGTACATTTATTTTTTGGATAGTGACGATTTAATACCTGACTTAGCAATGGAATACTTATATGAACTGGCAATTAAAGAAGATTTAGAATTAGTTTTATTTGAAGGGAAATCTTTTTTTGATAAATCTATAGATAGTAAAAAGATTGAAGACATGAACTATGAAAGAAGTAAAGATTATGACAAAATTTTAAAAGGTCAAGATCTATTTATAGAAATGGCAAAAAATAAAGATTTTTATGCTTCGCCTTGTTTGCAATTCATAAATAAAAAAATGCTATTAGAAAACAATATTTTTTTTCTAGAAGGAATTATACATGAAGATGAATTATTTAGTTATCAACTTTTAATGAAAAGTAAAAAAGTTAAATGTATTAAAGATAAGTTGTTCTATCGAAGAATAAGGTTAAATTCTACTATTACATCGTTAAATTATGAAAAACGTATTAAATCCTTAATCAAAGTTATTGAAAAAACGATAGAATTTAATAGTCATTTAGAAGAAAGCACTGTAGATATGAAGAATGCTCTTAATACGAGAATTAATCATCTTCTAGGTCAGTGTATTATCTATTGTACAAAAATGAATTTTAAAAATCGAAGTAAAATTTATATGCTTTTGAAAAATATTAATTCCATAATTATAAATAATGGATATACGATATATAGAAAATATAATTTTTATTTTAAACATCCAGAATCGTATAGAATATTACAAAAAAGCTTAAATTCAATCAGAGGATTAAGAGTCGCAATAAAAAAGTGATGATAGAAATTAAATAAAATTCCAATTTTTATCATCATTCCGGATGTATAAACCATGTATTACGCTATCTCGTTTTTAATACAGAATAAAAAGCCTATAAGATGAGTATTGCGGACAGATTGAGCCGCCTGTGCGGAGTTTAGAGCCAGTGAGTGCGGGACATGGAGCCAATCAATGCGGAAGAAAAGGCCACTAATATATTGCATATCAGTGACCAAAGTTTTATTTCTCTAAAGCATTATCTATAATAGTTAGTGCTAATTTCACCATATCTTCTGCCGATGGTTCCTCATCTTCTAAATAGAAAGGGAGTAACTTTTCTTCAAGTTCCAGCATAATCTTGTCAGGCAAATAACGCTGGAAATAGTAGCGCGCAATTCTATCTTCTACTTCTGAAGGAATCATTTTGCTGCCCTCAATCCATGTCTTTCACGCATAGAAACCTCACCGTCAATTAGAATACTATAAGAATCATGCACGATGCGGTCAAGAATCGCATCGGCTACGAGAGCTTCACCGAGTTTTTCATACCATCCTTCAGGTGCAGTCTGTGAACAGAAGATGGTAGAAGTCGTTTTCAATCGAGATTCGATAATCTCAAATAAAGCTAAGGTATGTTCTTCGGGTAAGGATGTTAGTAACCATTCGTCAATGATAAGTAAATCAACTTTCTTATACTTCTTAATCAGTCGACGGAAACTTCCATCTGCTTCATTTCTTGCTGAAATAAACTCATCTAATAATTCTGGCAGACGAACATATTTTACTTTATACTGTTGTCGGCAAGCTTGAATGCCAAAGGCATTCGATAACCATGTTTTTCCATTTCCAGAGGCTCCCATTAATATGATATTTAAATGTTTTTCAATATAGTTACCTGCAGCTAGTTCAAGAATAAGGTGTTTATCCAGATGGCGATCAGGATGATATTCGATATCTTCAATAGATGCGGTCGGTTCATTGAACTGGGCTTGATGAATCAATCGCTGAAGTTTGTTTGACTGACGACGAGAATGTTCATGATCTACGAGTAAGTTGAAGCGTTCTTCAAACGTCATATCCTGATAGTCATTATTATTCATTTGCTCTTTGTATGAATCTGCCATTGCACTCATGTTCATTGCTGTCAATTTACGTAAAGTTTCTTCATTTGTCATTTTTTCGTCCCTCCAAAGTAGTCTGCGCCGCGCACAAATCCATAATTTTCACCTGTATTCAATTTAGTTAAGGAACCATCATCTTTTGCTCGCTCACGCTTTTTATTTCGTGCAAGAATTGTCTTAAAAACACTAACCGTAGGGTTAGAAGAAGCGAGTAGTAAGTTTTGAGCAGCTAAATCCAGCTCTTCTTTTGAATGTCTTTTATCAAGATTACGTAAACTCATTAATTGATTTAAAGCTTTTTTCTCAGATCCATTATTAAGTAAAACATCCACAAACTCTTCCATGTTTGATCCTACGGATTGAGCCCATTCTCGACTGTTCTTAGGTGTGTGTTCCAGAAATAGACGGTGATTGTCTGGCATATGCTCTGAAAGTGTTGAAAACTGACCGACTTCTCCATATAATCGCTTGTGGGATGCAATTCGAGCGTCTTTGAAGTATACTTCAATTAATTCTTTTGATAGACGAATATCAACGTCACTTTGGATGTACTCGTAAGGAACGGAGTAATACATACGTTCGATTTGAATGTGGTAATTAGTTTGAACCTTTGCAGTTCTCCATTCCGACAATTTAAATCGCTTTTGACGTAAGGGGTGAAGGTAGGATTTCTCCTCTTCGTCAAATGTTTCTTTTCTTGAGCCAGGACGTTTTTGGAAGGCTTCTTGATTTAGTTCATTGAGTTTCTTCCATATTTGCTGATTCAAGTCACGAAGATCAAAACATTGATAGTGACGTAAAGCAGCTATAATTTGTCTAGAAATGAACCCAACGGTTCCTTCAACACTAGCCTTGTCCTTTGGACTCCGAACTCTTCCGGGAACGATAACGGTTTGATAGTAATCAGCTAGTTCACGATAAGCTTCATTAAGAATTGGTTCTCCACGTAAGGGCTTAGTCACGCCTGTTTTTAAATTATCAGGGACTAATGATTCTGGAGTCCCACCAAAATATTCAAAAGCATGAATATGTCCGGTTAACCAGTTGGCAGATTTCATATCTAAAAAACCTTCGACATAACTGTACTGACTATAGGGAAAAGTTGCTACAAATACATATACCGTTATCTTGCCTCCATTTGAACGATCATTAATAGATAGCGTTGATCCAGCCCAGTCAATTTCTAACACTTCACCTGGCTTCCTGCGAATAGGCATTGTTGCTTTATATTTCTTTGCATACTTACCATAATTTTCTGCAAAAGTCCGATAAGCATAGGGGATTTTCCCGCTGTCACGCGCATGCTGATCATACTCCATATGGAGTAATTTTAATGATATATTTTTCTTCTGTAATTCCTTATGAATCTTTTCCCAGTTAGGTGGGAAAAAGCCTTTCTCAATCGCTTGTTTCTCAGGAAAAAGAAATTCTTCAAGCCATTGATTGTTCATATTATCAGTTAACCGTTCTAACCCAAGCTTTTTAGCTCGTTTGGTGATATCTGAAACTGTATTTCTTGAACTTCCAACGCTCGTACTAATGGTGCGTTGGGAGACATCATTGAAATGTAACTCCAGAATCTTACGGTATTGGATCATAAAAAGTAAGCGCAAAATGAAACGGTATCTTCAAATATCTTCTTTTCCGCTCTATACTTGATTTCATAGTAAACAAGTTGGAGGAATGATGATGAAAAGACAAGATATAGTACCAGTTTCATTGCAACAAAT
>NZ_JBGQQT010000016.1:0-27140 GCF_045528345.1 Desemzia sp. FAM 23989
CACCTTGGAATGAAAAGATAATAACTAAAGTTAGTAGTAAACCAATTCGAGTTGTGCCATCAAATTTATTCACAAAATCTTTTTCAAAATAATCGTCACCTTTTTGCTTAACGACTTTTTTTCTGACAACAATTCCTAAAACTAAAGGAATAACAATAAAGACAAAAATGGAGAGTAAAAGTGTATTGATAGGGACAGATACGTTACCTATACCCAATAAAAGTGCCACAATTGGAGCATATAAAAAGAGAACAATAATATCATTGATAGACACTTGCAATAAGGTGTATGCTGGATCACCTTTTGTTAGTTCACTCCATACAAATACCATAGCCGTACAAGGAGCTGCCCCTAAAAGAATCGCACCAGCTATGTATTCATTGGCTAGTTCTGGACTTAAAAACGGTCTGAATACTACCAAAAAGAAAAAGGCAGAAATTCCATACATGGTAAATGGTTTAATTAACCAGTTTACTACGGTAGTTAAGATTAATCCTTTGGGTTTTTTTGTTGCATTTACAATACTGCTAAAATCAATTTTTAACATCATTGGGAAAATCATTAACCAAATTAAAATAGCTGTTGGAATTGATACATTGTAATACTCAAATTGACTTAAAAAATCAGGAATTACAGGAACAAATTGCCCTAGTAATACACCTACAATCATTGATAAAGCAACCCATAAACTTAAATAACGTTCCCAAAGTCCAATTCCATTTTCTTTATTTGATACTTTTTCTTTTAAAGCTGATTCTTTCATGATTTTCCTCCAATAATAATCGTATTTAATTTTTTAACGAGAAACAAAAGAAGATAAACTTTTTGCTTCTTTTTGAATGCCTTCAGTCTCACAAATACATTCAGATGAATGTGTTAATAAATGAATGGATCCTTGAATGTATTGCTGGGCTACTTGCTCGTTAATTGAGTAATGTTGCCAAGTCCCTCTTTTTTCGGCTGTAACTAAGCCAGCTTCTACTAATATCTTAATATGGTGAGACAAAGTAGGTTGAGTAAAATCAAAATGTTCTAAAATATCACACGCACACATTTCTCCGCACGACAACATATCCAATATTTTTACGCGTTTTGGCTCCGAAAGTGCTTTGGCAACCTTCGCATATTCTTCGTAAGTCATTTTTATTCTCCTTTCTACTTAATTACAGTGAGACTTCTGCTTCTTCCAAGCATAGATTCAGCCACTTAGATAGTTCTTTATTAGTTGGATAGTCGTTAATTTTAACAATTGTTTCATCATTCAATACCGTTATAGGCAAACAGTCAATCCCTTTTTCTTGGATTAACTGCGTTACCGTTTGATTTCGAACGAATGAGTCTGGATTGGCACTTAAATTATATCGAATGAATTGTTTCCCTTTTATCTTCCGTATTTGTTGAAAGAGACTTGTTATACGGATCAGATTTCCATCTACAGAAGGTCCACAAACGCCTGTGCTACAGCACATTGGAGGTTCATAAAGAGTTATTTTATCCACTTTTATTCTCTTCCCTTCCACTAATTGATTCTAAAATTGCGATATGGATCTCCCTTTCACTTCAGTAGAATGCCACTCGACTACCGCAAAATGATCATTGGATAGTTCTGCTACTTTATTGATCCAAGTAACCTCGCTTTGAGCACGAGCTCTTAATACGTCATTCGTTGTACCACTTGTTAGCATACTATTGTTTATGACCCACCAAGTATGAGCGATTTTGGCACGATCTAAATCTTCTTGTAGGCGCATAGATTCATAGACTGGCGTATTTTCAGGTAAAGTAACCATGACCACTTCTGTTTGTTCTGGATCTTGTAAAACTGGCAACAGTCTACGAACGGAATCAGGAACTTCACCAGAAGTTCGTTCCACTTCTTTAGCATAGCTTTGAGAGGAATCTAATAGCAATAAAGTGTGTCCAGTTGGGGCGGTATCTATGACAACTACATCGCAATCAACTGTAGCAACAATCTCTGCAAATCGTCTGAAAACGGCAATTTCTTGAGTACAAGGCGAGCGTAAATCTTCTTCAACATAGTCCAATTCCTCAGAAGACATGGTCTTACGAGCTTTAGATAAAACTTCTTCCTTATAGTCCTGTAATTCTTTTTTTTCGTCAATATGACTCATTTTAATGTTTTCCGATTCAGTGATTACAAATTCCAAATGAGCGGCAGGGTCTGTTGTTGCTAAATGAACTTTTTTACCTTTAGCTGCCAATCCTGTTGCTAGTGTAGCAGCAATCGTAGTTTTACCAACGCCACCTTTACCCATAGTGAAAACAACTTTTTTATTTGTGCGATCTAATTCATCTACAATGTGTTGTAACTTAGGGTAATCCATTACTTCTGGAGCTTCTACAACGGCATTTGTTTGATCTGATGTTAAGAGTAACCGCAAGTTTTCAACGCCTGTTACGTTATATGAGCGTAATGGAACAATAAATGTTGAAAATTGTTTCAAATTTTCAGGCATATTTTTTAACGTTAATTGTTGTTCATCATAAATCTTTTGAGAAATGCTATCTGTCGGTCTTTCTAATAAACCATTGATAATTAATTGTTGATTTAATACACCGATTTCTTTTAATTCTTCAGAAGCTCTATTCGCTTCTACCAGTGGTCCGTTTTGTGGACGTGTCACTAACATTAAGGTTGTTTTTGTACCTTCTGATAATGTGTTTACTGCGTGTTTATACATTTCTTGCTTATCTCCAAGTCCAGAGAGCTGACCCATACATGAAACACCAGTAGTGTTTTCATCCAAAAAGTTACTCCAAGCAGAAGGCAGTTGCAACATTCTTAATGTATGTCCCGTAGGGGCAGTATCAAAAATAATGTGATCATATTGAGCTTCAACTTCTGGATTCGTTAAAAAGCCAGCAAATTCATTAAATGACGCAATTTCAACGGTACAAGAACCTAATAATTGTTCTTCCATGTTAGCTACAGCTGAATCTGGCAAAACCCCTCTATACGGTCCAACAACGCTTTCCATATAGTCACGTGCAGCAGTGATAGGATCAAAATTCGCTACAGTTAAGCCTTTCACTTCTGGAATTTCTAAGCCATTATTTGTTAACTCTTTCTCAAAAACATCTTGTAAATTACTAGCAGGATCCGTACTCACTAACATAACGTTCTTCCCACTATCCGCTAAAGAAACTGCAGTAGCACAAGCTGTAGATGTTTTTCCTACTCCGCCTTTACCAGTAAAGAAAAGATATTTTGTAAGGTTTAATTGTTCTGGTTGATAATTTTTCATCAGTTAAAATCCTCCTAACAACATCCTGAGTTTGGTCCGCAACTGCCGCCGTCATTTGATTCCATTGGGACAAATCTAACTCCTGTAAAAGCTGTTATTTCTTCCATTGAAGGGTATTCTCCAAATTTAACTACTTCACCATTTAGTAGTGTTGCTGGCAACGCATCAGCGCCCTTTTCTTGCAATAATTTACTCATTTGTTCGTTTTCTACAAATGTTTGAGGATCACTAGATAAATTGTATCTTTTAGCTTGAAACCCCTCTAATGTATCTAAAGCGTTCATAACTGAAGTAATTTGTAATAAGTCTTCATTTACAGCTGGTCCACATACACCTGTGCTACAGCACATTGCTGGTTCAAATAATGCTAATTCTGTCATAATTTTTTTGCTCCTTTGTAGAGAATTTATTTTGACACTAAGACATAGACAATTGTCTATATATAATATAGAACTTTATCTATCTATAGTCAATAAAAAATAATTTTGAGTAATTGTACTAGCTTAAATTCCTGCCGCCATCTCTAAGAGTACCTCTGATTAGCAAAAAAATAACCTCAAAATATCAAGGTTCTGAATACATGATTCTATGTACTTTCATGTGTCTTTCAGAACTGTGATTTATCTCCATAGTTAGCTCGATAAGAACCGTTCAAACCAGCTTTTTGCCCAATTCCACTTAATTGTCTAATTAGTTCATCTTGCTCTTCACTAAATGTTATTTTTTCAGTAAAGGCTTTAAAATAAATGAAATTGATTAGACGATTAATCAGAGGAGGATTTTCCTTAGAGTCATTAAGTCTTTTATATACTTTCAATAGAACTTCTTTAATGTCTTCCATTTCTTCGCCTGTATTAGACTGAACAAGGTTATTATATAAATCATGTACAAGTCGTTTCGACTCATTTCCCATCCTATCCATCTCCTTTTTTATATTCTATGTCCTTATTGTGTCATTATTACGGATTTAATTCAAATCGATTTAAGAAAAAAGGAGGGGAGATATAGTGAAAAAAAACAAAGAAAGTAAATGGAAATTTATTCTTTGGATCGTTTCGTTAGTTGTCATTGGAATTCTAGGAATGCCAGGAATCCCTGTCGATCAAATTGACGATAAATAATTCTAGAATAGAGTTGGTAACTTTTTGAACCGAAAAAATAACCTTATTAATTCAAGGTTTTAGATACACTATTTTAAGCAATTTCATGTATCTGAAATTTCTAGTTTACAGAGAAATTTTTTTCAATTGGATAATTTTTCTTTATAATTAAGAAATGCTGTTTGTTATTTTTTTATGAAAGGTGAATTTTATTTATATGCCTAGAAATAAAGCAGCACTATTAATAGGTATTATGATTGCTCTATCGGTATTGTTATATGACATTCTTTTTGCTAGGTTATTACCGGATGATTTAACAAGAACAACCGGTAGAATGATCTTTATACTTATATTTGGAGGCATTACTGAGTTGTACATAAAGAAACGTAATGCTAAAAAATAAGTATTTCTCGAAGTCTTAGCCGACCAAATTGTTATCTTACATACTCAATATAGGTAAATCAATCGTATCAAAAAAAGGATTCTGCTACTTAATAAAGTAGTAAAATCCTTTTTTTATATTAAATATACTTGCTCTCGCATCACAAGTATCTGCTATTAAATGATAAACTCCAATTTTGTAGCGCAATTACCTTGATTGGCGGTTAACCCTTTTTCATGTTGTTTAGTTATTCTTCACTGGATTCGTACTCTACAAGGAAACTATCCGTTTTAAAAAGTAAGGCATTGTCCTCATCCCTGAACAATCGATCTCCTACGATAGTTAACTTGTATTGTATCTCTTCGCCTACTTGAATAGTCACCTTGTCGTCTTCTCGAATAACTTCATAGTCCGCGTAAACTTCCCCGCTTTCAAATGGAAAATCAATGATTAGCGACGGATCCCAATAGCTGTAATCTGCTTCTACCCCATTTTCAGAGAATAGCAACGTAACTGGATCTGTGGCTTGAAGAATTACACCTTCTTCCTCTGCAATAGAGTGCCAAGTATCATTGGTTGCTTCATCACTAGAGCAACCTGCTAAAAACAAACCTACCACCAAAAACTGCAGTAAACCAACTACCAAATTTCTTTTCATATGTAAGTTCCTCCCCTTAAAATAAGTATAGCAGTTTCAACCTTTAAAGCTCGGATCTTGTCATATATGACAATCTAAACTGTTTTGAAAATAGGGTTTTTAAATAACAACAAAACAAAAATCTCCTACTACACATTTGTTAGCGCTAAGTGAGGGGGAATTTGCTGAATGGGTAAGTCTATTCTAAAGAACAAGTCGCGTAAACAGCCTGTTTTGTGGTATACTATCCAAGAATGATTTTTTGGAAAATGACTGAATTTAACATTGAAATGCTAACAAAGTGATTGAATATAAGGAGGTACTCACGTGGCAGATAAAGAAACATTTTATATTACGACCCCTATTTATTATCCAAGTGGAAAATTGCATATTGGAAATGCGTATACAACGATTGCTAGTGACGTTATGGCTCGCTACAAGAGAATGAAAGGTTTTGACGTCTTTTATTTGACAGGAAGCGACGAACACGGGCAAAAAATCGAGCAAAAAGCTCAAGAATTGAACATTTCTCCTCAAGAATACGTAGACGGTATGGCTGAAGGAATGCAAAAATTGTGGGAAATGTTAGAAATCAGCAACGACAAATTTATTCGTACCACTGATCCGACACACGAAAAAGTGGTAGCAGCTATTTTTGAACGTTTCTTAGAGCAAGGCGATATTTATTTGGATGAATACGAAGGCTGGTATTCTGTACCGGACGAAACATTCTATACAGAGACTCAATTAGAAGATGTCGAACGCGATGCTGACGGCAACGTCATTGGCGGGAAATCGCCTGACAGCGGCCACCCTGTTGAATTGGTCAAAGAAGAATCTTACTTCTTCAAGATGAGCAAATACGCAGATCGTTTATTGAAATATTACGAAGATCATCCTGATTTTATTCAACCCGAATCACGTAAAAATGAAATGATCAACAACTTTATCAAACCAGGTTTGGAAGATTTAGCTGTTTCACGAACGACTTTCAGCTGGGGAATTCAAGTTCCAAGCAATCCGAAACATGTAGTTTATGTGTGGATCGATGCTTTGGCAAACTACATCACAGCGATGGGTTACGGAACAGAAGATGACTCATTGTTCAACAAATTCTGGCCGGCTGATGTGCACATGGTTGGAAAAGAAATCGTTCGTTTCCACACGATTTACTGGCCAATTATGTTGATGGCGCTTGATTTGCCATTGCCGAAAAAAGTCTTTGGCCATGGCTGGTTATTGATGAAAGATGGTAAAATGTCTAAATCTAAAGGAAATGTTGTCTACCCAGAAATGTTGGTTGAGCGTTACGGCTTGGACTCATTACGCTACTACTTGATGCGCGAAGTGCCATTTGGCAGCGACGGGGTCTTTACACCAGAAGATTACGTTTCTCGTATCAATTATGACCTAGCCAATGACTTAGGAAACCTATTGAACCGTACAGTTGCGATGATCAATAAATATCTGGGCGGTAAATTACCTGCTTACAGCGGTGCGCAAACAGCGTTCGACAACGAGTTAAAAGCTCTTGCGGATAAAGTGGTAGCAGACTACCAAGTTGAGATGGACAATATGCAGTTCGGAAGCGCCTTGAACCATATTTGGATATTGATCTCTCGTGCGAACAAATATATTGATGAGACAGAGCCTTGGAAATTAGCGAAAGACGACAGTAAAACAGCTGAATTGTCTAACATCATGGTTCATTTGGCAGAAAGCTTACGCGTTTCAGCAGTATTGCTGCAACCATTTATGACGCATTCTCCAAAAGCGATCTTCACGCAATTGGGTATGGATGTTGAAGCGGCAGGAACATGGGAAACCGTTGCATTTGGTGATTTCCAAGCTGAAACACAAGTGGTCGCTAAAGGTGAGCCGATCTTCCCTCGTCTAGATACAGAAGAAGAAGTCAACTACATCAAAGAACAAATGGCTGGCGGTACTCCTGTTATCGAAGAGGAAGAAGCTGCAGCTGAATGGAACCCGGAAGAAACAGAATTGGTTTCCATCAAAGATAAAGAGATCAAATTTGATGCCTTTGAAAAAGTAGAATTGAAAGTAGCAGAAGTCATTGAATGCTCTAAAGTTGAAGGAGCCGACAAACTTTTGAAATTCCGCTTAGACGCTGGAGACAAAGGACACCGCCAAATCCTATCGGGAATTGCACAATGGTATCCAGATCCAGAAGCACTAGTCGGTAAAAAAGTGATTATCGTAGCCAACTTGAAACCACGCAAAATGCGCGGCGAAATCAGCCAAGGCATGATCTTGTCTGCTGAAAAAGACGGCGAGCTGAAAATCATCGAAGCACCAATTGACGCACCAAATGGATCAGAAGTAGCTTAGAGAGTGCAACAAGGTGAGTGATGGGACATTTGCGTATCTTTTTTGAGAGATTTTAGGTGAAAAGGGCACGCAAAATGGATTTACGTTCCTTTTTCTTCCATAATGCACATAAATAGTAACGCAAACTTGTTTTGTGTTCCCTTTTTCAAGATTTGAACGTGATTAGGGAACGTAAAAACTAAATGGCGGCTCTTCTCCGTCAGCAAAAGCCGCGATGTTTGCCGTCAATCTGAATATACAAAAATTAAACACTTCAAAAGAAGGGATGGGATCAGTTGTCCCAGCCCTTCTTTTGCGTTAAATTCTATTTGAAAGGAAATGAACACCAATATGTTATTTGATACACATACGCATTTAAATGCCGAACAATTCAATGATGATATCCCAGAGACCCTAACAAAAGCGGCTGAACATGATGTGACTCGTATGGCTGTAGTGGGATTTGATACGCCGACCATCGATAAATCGTTGGCTTTAAGCCAAGAATACGATCATATTTACAGTATCGTTGGCTGGCATCCGACCGAAAGCCACTCGTATACCGATGCAATCGAAGAAAAATTGTACCACCAATTGCAATTACCCAAAATAGTAGCTATGGGAGAAATGGGGTTGGACTACCACTGGCCAGATTCGACGAAAGAAGAGCAATTTGAAGCGTTCCGCCGCCAAATCAGGGTCGCGAAAGAACTGAGACTCCCCGTCAGTATCCACAATCGCGAGGCGACAGAAGATGTCTACAAAATCTTGAAAGAAGAGCACATCGAAGATATCGGCGGCATCATGCACAGTTTTGGTGAGAGCACGGACTGGATGGAACGTTTTCTAGATCTGGGTATGCACATTTCACTGAGTGGGGTCGTGACCTTTAAAAATGCACCTGAAGTGCGCGAAGTAGCTAAAGCTGTTCCATTTGATAAATTACTGATTGAAACGGATGCGCCTTACTTGGCTCCGATGCCGTTCCGCGGGAAGCGAAATGAACCGGCTTACGTGAAATACGTGGCGGAAGAAGTCGCAAAACAACGCGGTATCACATATGAAGAAGTGGGACAGCAAACGACTGCCAATGCCAATCGCTTGTTTGGGTTGGATGCATGAAAAAAATAAAAGAAATTATTGTAGTGGAAGGCAGAGACGATACGCGACGCATCCAAGAATCGGTGATTGCCGACACGATCGAGACGAACGGCTCTGCCATTAATGACCAGACCTTGGCGTTGATTGAAAAAGCACAAATCGATCGCGGTGTTATCGTCTTTACCGATCCCGATTATCCAGGAGAGAAGATTCGCAAAACGATTTCTCAAGCGATTCCTGGAGTAAAACATGCTTTTTTAACGGTTGATGAAGCTCGGCCGAAACACAAAGGCAGTTTAGGGATCGAGCATGCAGCACCAGAAAGTATTCAAGCCGCTTTAGCAAAAGCCTATACGCAAACGATCGAACAAAAGCAATTGATTCCGAGAGAACTGCTGTTTGAGCTGGGATTAACAAGTGGACCAAATGCTAGTCACTATCGTAAACTGGTAGGAGACGCCTTGAATATTGGCTACACGAATGGCAAACAATTGCAGAAACGATTGCAGATGTTCCAAATCAAACCTGAGACATTGATTGAGACAATGAATACCATAATGGAGGAAAAGCGGAATGAATCTTAAAGATATTGCAACTCCGAGCAGAACAAAAGAAATTTTACAGAAGCATGGTTTTTCCCTAAAGAAAAGTCTGGGGCAAAACTTTATCGTCGAACCCAATATTTTGGCCAATATCGTCAAGGCTGCCGGATTAGATGAAAACACAAATGTCATTGAAGTTGGACCGGGAATCGGCGCTTTAACGGAATATGTCGCTCGCAGCAGCAAGCAAGTTGTAGCGTTTGAGATTGATGACCGATTGATCCCTGTCTTGGAAGACACGCTTAGTCCGTATGACAACATCCGTGTTGTTCACCAAGATGTGCTGAAAGCTCATTTGAAAGAAGTGTTGGCAGAGACGATCGACTTGGATGAACGCTTGATGGTCGTAGCCAACTTGCCTTACTACATCACAACACCGATCATTATGCACTTTTTAGAGTCGGAAATGAGAATCGATGGCTTGGTCATTATGATGCAGAAAGAAGTGGCAGACCGTATTACAGCGGCTCCTGGCAGCAAAGCTTACGGCTCACTGTCCATTGCGATTCAATATTACATGGAAGCTGAAATAGCCTTTATTGTGCCAAAAACGGTCTTCGTACCGCAGCCCAACGTGGATTCAGCTATTCTTAAATTAACGCGCAGAGACACTCCAGTGGCAGAAGTGAAAAATGAAGAACTCTTTTTCAAATTGGTTCGGGCGGCATTTGTGCAACGCCGAAAAACGATCTGGAATAATCTGCTGATCCGTTATGGAAAAACAGATGAAGTGAAAGCAGAATTGACCAAAGGACTAGAAGCAGCAGGCATTGACCCTAAGCGCCGCGGAGAAACGATATCGATTGTCGAGTTTGGCAAATTAGCTGATGCTTTGGATGAAAAAGTGTTAAAAGAAGATTAAGATTGTGTAAACAAAAAAGCGAAATGCCTGATTTAAAGGTTTTTGTAACGCTTTATTATGAGAATAATATTAGTTGTGCAAAAGAAATTTCTATGATACACTTCAAAAGTTTGCCTAATTGTGTTATAATAAAGCTATTAGGTGAGGTGAATCTGAATGCCAATAACATTGGGAAGCATTAAAGAAAGCTTAGATTGTCGATTAGGTAAGAAGATTATGGTGACCGCGCAAACTGGTCGTAAGAGAAAGACAGAAAGAAAAGGTATTTTAAGAGATACTTATCATTCCGTATTTGTGATAGAATTAGACCAAGAAGAAAATGCTTTTGAACGTGTATCTTATAGTTACACGGACGTATTGACTCATGCTGTAGAAGTTGAATTTTTAGAAGATGAAGTCGTACAATACGCTTAAAAAATGAATAGTAAATGCAAAGAGCTGAGCCACTAATAAAATGGTTTAGCTCTTTTTTTGTATGGATTTAGGAGTTTTTGTCTTCTAGCGTTGGTAAAAAAGTTTCCTCTGACCTATGACCTATGGGTTGGTTGCTGGGGTAAATCCTGGTGTTTAATTCTATAAGTTGAGGTAAGAAATGTAGCGTATTCTTTGATAAGGTCAACGTTTTCTTTCAGATGTGTACTTTATTCCATGTGAAAGAGGCTTTTTTTGATGAGTAACTCGATTTTATTCATCAAGGCAGTTTTGCCCTTGATGTTCAGAGCTCATTCTTCATCAAGGCGGTTTTGCTCTTGATGTTCAGAGCTCATTCTTCATCAAGGCAGTTTTGTCCTTGATGTTCAAAGCTCATTCTTCATCAAGATGGTTTTGCTCTTGATGTTCAGAGCTCATTCTTCATCAAGACGGTTTTACTCTTGATGATCAAAGCTCATTTTTCATCAAGGCGGTTTTGCCCTTGATGTTCAGAGCTCATTCTTCATCAAGGCAGTTTTACTCTTGATGTTCAAAGCTCATTTTTCATCAAGGCAGTTTTACTCTTGATGTTCAAAGCTCATTTTTCATCAAGACGGTTTTACCCTTGATATTCAAAGCTCATTCTTCATCAAGACGGTTTTACCCTTGATGTTCAAAGCACATTTTTCATCAAGGCAGTTTTGTCCTTGATGTTCAAAGCTCATTCTTCATCAAGACGGTTTTGCCCTTGATGTTCAAAGCTCATTCTTCATCAAGACAGTTTTGCCCTTGATGTTCAGAGCTCATTTTTCATCAAGGAGTTGAGCCCGTAATCGTATCTCAAGGCTTGCAAGCTTCTGACTTCAAAAAAGGAACTAAATCTAAGATAACTCTGCTTTGATTCAGAAATGGCAAAATTCTGCGCTTTTTGATGAACTTTTCATGAGATTACAAACTCTTCCTTTTCAAATCAGCTTTTTTCAGCTACTATATTTTACAGAGAAGTAAAAGAAAAGTGCGAAAGGAGGAACTGGAAGATGGAGATTGTGGAAGAAAAAGCGCCGGCGAAGATCAATTTAAGTTTAGATGTCCTTCATAAACGAGATGATGGCTACCATGAAATGGAATTGGTCATGACTTCGATTGATTTAGCGGATCGCTTAACGTTGACTTTATTGGAAGAGAACCGTATTTTAATTGAAAGCAACAACGGTTTTTTGCCTTTAGACGAACGGAATATAGCTTATCGTTCAGCTATGTTATTGAAGAAACAATTTAATATCCGTCAAGGGGTGCACATTTATATTGAAAAAAACATCCCGATTGCTGCTGGTTTAGGCGGCGGAAGCAGTGACGCTGCTGCAACGCTTAGAGGACTGAATCGGTTATGGAACATCGGACTTGATTTGGACGAATTGGCAGAGCTAGGTGCGCAAATCGGCTCAGATGTCCCTTTTTGCATCTATGGCGGTTCTGCATATGCCTATGGTCGAGGAGAGAAAATCAAGCCGCTGGAAGAAGTTCCGCAATGTTGGGTAGTTCTAGTGAAACCACGCAGAGGAATCTCCTCATGGACGGTATTCGAAGGATTGGATGTAGATAAACTAGCCCATCCGGATACGGAGAGCATTTTAAATGCAATCGACTGCATGGATTATTCAACGATGGCCGATCATTTAGGCAATGCTTTAGAAAATATCTCCATGCATAAGCAGCCTAAAATCGAGCAAATCAAACAAAAGATGCTTCAGTTTGGAGCAGATACGGCATTAATGAGCGGAACAGGTCCTACAATATATGGACTATGCCAAAAGTATTCACGTGCGCAACGCGTGTTTAATGGACTCAAGGGCTTCTGTAATGAAGTATATTTGGTAAGAACCTTGAAGTAGTCGACCCTTTAAAGCTTAAAAATTCATTGATTGGAGTTATACTGATTCTGGATAAGCGATTTGGTCATCATCACTGGATAGATTGGAGAATTAAACATGAAGACTAAAGAATTGATTAACTTTGTTTTGGATATTGGGGAACAAATGCTGATCAGTGGAGCGGAAGTGAATCGAGTAGAAGATTCCATCACTAGAATGTGCAGTGCATACGGAGCCAAACGAGTAAACGTGTTGACGATCACCTCTAGTATTATACTGACAGTGAGAATGTTGGACGGCGAATTGTATACGCAAACCAGAAGAATCAGGTCTTATGTAACAGATTTGAACAAATTGGATCGCTTGAACCACTTATCCCGCGTTATCGTGAACCAACAACCCAGCCTGGAAGAGATAGAGCATGAAATTGAGCAAATCGATTTAATCGGAGTGTATTCTACTAGCCATCAATACTTCATCTATGCGTTGGTCGCATCCTCCTTCACCGTCTTTTTCGGCGGAAATGTTGGGGATACAATTGTTTCCGCCTTAGTGGCCATGCTGCTGAAGTGGATGATCAGTTTTATCAAAAAGGTCGATAAAAATACTGTTATTACCAATCTATTTTGTTCATTTGTAGTCGGTATTGTGACCATCTTGACGGTCAATCTTGGATTTGGCACAAATGTGGACCACATCATCATTGGAAATATCATGTTATTGATTCCTGGGCTGGCGCTGACCAATGCCGTCAAAGATATTATCAGTGGGGACACCATTTCTGGATTATTGAGGCTGAGTGAAGCCTTCGTCACAGCTGTTTCAATCGCTTCTGGCTTTAGTTTGGCGACTTTGCTCATGGGAGGGCTGATATAAATGGAAGAGATCATACAAATCATAGCGTCCTTTTTCTGTTCAGTCGCTTTTGCGTTGTTGTACAACATTCGTGGGAAAAAAGTTATCCTGGCTGGATTTGGAGGCATGATTTCGTGGGGAATTTATATAGGCATCGGAATCGTCCACCCGAATGAAATGATCCAGTACTTTTTCGCAGCGGCTTTTGTTACATGGTACTCGGAATTTCTGGCGCCAATTCTAAAAACACCGGTGACTGTTTTCCTTTCACCAGGTATCATCCCATTCGTTCCAGGACGAGGACTATATTATACGATGAGTTATGCACTAAATGGGGAGTTGACGTTGTTTACTGAAATGGGCTTGAATACATTGGCAACAGCTGTTAGTATTGCTGCCGGAATCATGGGCGCATCAGCAGTTTACCGTATTGTCAGAGGGGTCACACGCTTCAACCGACGCAAACGAACCACTTAAACTAGATACTGTTGATAAGGGGCTAGGTAACTCTAGCTCTATTTTTTTGCCGATGAAAAATGTTGAGTTAGTTGGTGGTTTTTGAGGTGACGGCTGTGACTAAGTTGGTGAGGAGCTAAATAGTGTTTTTAAACGGTGTGATATGGTATTAAGAGGGTATTTAAATACTATATAGTGCTTTCAAAAAGAGAGATATGGTACAAAGAGGGTGTTTAAGTACTATATAGTGCTTTCGAACAGAGAGATATGGTACAAAAAAGGTGTTTAAGTACCATATAGTGTTTTCAAAAAGAGAGATATGGTACAAAAAAGGTGTTTAAGTACTATATAGTATTAAAAAAAAGATGAATGGTTCTGAGACAACAACTAAAGTGCACTTAGTACCTTCACAAGTGCCAAATAACTCCAAACGAAACAAAACAAACAAGCTTTCTTAGAAGTGAACATATGTTGAGCTGAACGACTTTCTCCGCTCTAGACGAGTTGCGGAAATCTGACTTTCGCAACGCTCTTATTTTTTTGTTGACGTAGTGGTTTGATAGTGATAAGCTACTTAAGGATTCGTAAATAGTAACAGTTACGATTTATGGAAATTGTAATCTGAGCATCGGAACTAAACCCAAGATTTGAAATCCTGAATCTAAACCTATAAAAATACACTCAAAAAAGATCTTAATTTGGAGGTAATGAATATGAGAAAATTACATAAATGGCTATCAATAAGTGCCGTTTCCGGCTTAGTGTTTTTTTTAGCAGCTTGTACAGCGCCGACAACGGAAGAATCTGGTGCACCGGCAGAAGAAGACAAGCTTCAAGTGGTGACGACGTTTTACCCGATGTATGATTTTACCAAACAAGTAGCTCTGGACAATGCAGATGTGTCGATCCTAGTGCCATCAGGGACAGACACGCATGGATTTGAACCAAGTGCTAAAGATGTGGCGCAAATTCAAGAAGCTGATGTGTTTGTCTACAATAGTGAAGAAATGGAAACCTGGGTTCCCAGTATTTTAGAAAGCATCGACACGACTGATGTGGTCATCGTAAATGCCAGTGAGGGAATCGAATTGTTGGAAGGGTCTCACGCTGAGGAAGAAGAACAGGACCACGATCATGAAGCAGAAGAAGGGCATTCGCATGAAGTCGACCCTCACATTTGGCTGGATCCGGTTCTGGCTCAAGAAGAAGTCACGAACATCAAAGAAGGCTTGATCGAAGCTGACTCTGAAAATGAAGCACTGTATGAAGAAAACGCAACAGCTTTCCAAACGGAATTGCAACAATTGGATGAAGAGTATGCAGCAGCATTTGAAACTGCTGAAAACCCTACGTTTGTGACACAGCATGCAGCGTTTGCTTATTTGGCGGACCGTTATGATTTACACCAAGTAGCGATCTCAGGATTGTCGACAGATGCAGAACCAAGTCCGTCTGAATTAACGGAGATGTCTAATTTTATCAATACGCAAAATGTTGAATACATTTACTTTGGCAAAACGACTTCATCCGCTATTTCAGAAACGTTGGCTAATGAGACAAATACACAATTAGCTGTGCTGGATCCAATCGAAGGAGTCACGGAAGCGGATCAAGAAGCTGGAGTGGATTATCTACAAGCGATGCGAAATAATTTGGAAGCTTTGAAATTAAGCATCCAGTAGCAAATGAGATCCTAGAGAAAGAAAGAAGGGAAAATGATGCACTATATTGAAGTAGAAAACTTGTCTTTTCATTATGAAGACGAGCCGGTTTTGCAGAATATCGATTTCACCGTTGATGCAGGAGAGTTTGTGATCTTGACAGGTGAAAACGGAGCTGCCAAATCTACTTTATTGCGTAACATATTGGGCTTATTGAAGCCGTCGACTGGCTTCGCTAAGATTTCTCCAGTCAATACGCGCAATGAAAAGTTAGCCTTGGGATATATTCCTCAACAAGTGGCTTCCTACAATGCCGGTTTCCCAAGCACAGTGCTGGAGCTGGTACAGTCGGGCCGTTACCAACGCGGCAAATGGTTCAAGAGACTGGATAAAGAAGATCATGTTCATGTCAAACGAGCGCTAGAGTCTGTTGGGATGTGGGACCAGCGCGATAAAAAAGTCGGCGATCTTTCTGGCGGGCAGAAGCAGCGCATCTCATTGGCGCGGATATTTGCGACGGACCCGGATCTATTTATTTTAGATGAACCGACAACGGGAATGGACATTGAATCTCGTACGCAATTTTATGAATTGTTAAAACACAATAGTGAATTTCATGGCAAAGGGATCTTGATGGTGACTCATGATCATGAGGATATCAAACAATATGCTGACCGCCATATTCATCTTGTTCGGAAGGAGGATTCGCCGTGGAGATGTTTTTCTATGGATTCATGCAAAGAGCCTTCCAAGCTTCACTCTTAATCGCTATTATTGCACCGATCTTAGGCTTGTTTTTGATTCTGCGCCGACAGTCCTTAATGGCTGATACACTGTCGCACGTGTCTTTAGTCGGAATCGCATTAGGATTTTTGCTGAATTTAAATCCAACGTTAACGACTATGTTTGTTGTGATCGTGGTGGCGATCATATTAGAATACTTAAGACTGGAATTCAAGTCTTACTCAGAAGTTTCGCTGGCGATTTTGATGTCCGGTGGTTTAGCATTAGCGTTAGTGTTGATGAGTTTTGTAGATGGCGGGACCAATACCAGCATCGACCAGTTTTTATTTGGCTCGATCGTGACGATCAGTCCGCAGCAAGTTCAAATCTTAGCTGCACTATGTGTGATCACAGTCGTGATGTACTTTGTTTTCCGCAAACCCATGTACGTGCTGACGTTTGACGAAGATACGGCTTTTACCACTGGGCTTCCCGTGCGCCTGATGTCGGTTTGCTTTAATGTATTGGTAGGGGTAGCGATTGCGGTTATTATGCCGATCGCAGGTTCATTACTGGTTTCGGCTATTATTATTCTGCCTGCAGCTATTGCCATGCGTTTGAGCAAACACTTTAATTACGTGATCTTAGTTGGTATCGTGATCGGTATTGTTGGGATGTTCTCCGGGCTGTCGGTATCTTACTATGCAGGAACGCCAGCAGGAGCTACGATTGCCTTAGTCTTTATCGCTATTTTCATTCTCATCTCTATAGTGAATCAAGTAGGAACTGCCATGCGTAAAAAAGGTTCATAAGCAACTTTCCTCAAATAAAATCGTGTACTGCTTTTCAGCGGTAGGCGTTTTTTATTTGCCAAAAATGGAATCCGAATAATGTTTTGAGAGGAATACGAAAATTTAAGAAAAAAAGATGTGAAAGTTGTGTGAAAGGCGAACATTTTTATCATTTTCACACTAATTTACTACCTATTTTTTATATAAATGCGTATAATAGAGAAGAACCCTTCAATGAGGAAGCAGACTAAGAAAGAGAGGTGCTATAATGAAAGTAAAAAGAAGTGAACGATTGATCGATATGACGCGTTACTTATTAGAACGACCGCATACCCTTGTTTCTTTAACTTTTTTTGCTGACCGATACGACTCCGCTAAATCATCGATTAGTGAAGACTTGACCATTATAAAAAAAACGTTTAAAGACAGAGGAATAGGTATTCTAGAAACCATAGCAGGAGCTGCAGGTGGTGTGCGTTATATCCCTAAGATTTCCTCAGAAGAAACAGAAGAATTTATTGCGCAAATGTGTGAGCGCTTATCTGAAGTAGACCGATTATTGCCAGGCGGATACGTATATTTATCTGATATGTTGGGAGAACCGGCTGTCCTGCAAAAAATCGGTAAGATTATTGCGACACAATATCTGGATCAAAAAGTAGATGCCGTTATGACGGTGGCTACAAAAGGAGTACCGATCGCACAAGCTGTTTCGACTTACTTAAATGTTCCGTTTGTCATGGTGCGACGTGATTCAAAAATTACAGAAGGCTCCACCGTCAGTATCAACTACGTTTCAGGTTCATCTAATCGAGTAGAAAAGATGGAGTTGTCAAAACGCAGCTTGAAGAGAGGTTCCAGAGTTCTAGTCGTGGATGATTTCATGAAAGGCGGCGGAACCGTCAACGGGATGAGAAGCTTGATCGAAGAATTCGAAGCTGAATTAGTCGGTATTACCGTATTTGCCGAATCCAGTTTCCAAGGAAACCGGATGGTAGAGGACTACACGTCATTGCTGCATGTAGATGAAGTAGATGTCCGCAACAAATCGATCCGAGTAAAACCAGGAAACTACTTTGAGAGAGTGAAGTAAACCGTTTAGACTTCCTGTTATCTCACAAGGCAGCCTGTTTGGTATTTTTTCCAAACAGACAAGCCTCGCAAAAAGAACCCACCTGCTGAACAAATTCAGCAGCAGGTGGGTTCTTTTTCTACTTCATTACTTGCTTGGATGAAAAATTGATTCAATAGGATTAAAATCAATTAGAATGCTCTATTCTGAGTATTTTGAGGAGGTTTATAGTCGATTTCTGACTTGTGAGGTTCAAAATAATTGCCACAAGTCAGATAACTCTCCTTTTCCTGACTTGTGGGACTGAAAATTAAGGCCGTAAGTCAGGTTTATCCCTTTTACCTGACTTGTGAGCATCAGACTACTCACCACAAGTCGGATAAAAATTGCGAGCGCTTCTCATATGATGCTCAGAGCTTCATTTCTACGTAAATCAACCCCTGTTTGAATAAAAAATTTTTCGCAGGGCGAAAAATCTCCTTCTTGAAAGGATCTGAGTGCTTATAAGGATGCTTATCGTCGGTTACCTGACTTGTGGGTATCAAAATAATTGCCACAAGTCAGGTAATGCTTCCTTACTTGACTTGTCGTGCTGGAAATAAGAGGCGTAAGTCAGGTTTAATCTGTTTATCTGACTTGTCGTGCTGGAAATAAGAGGCGTAAGTCAGGTTTAATCTGTTTATCTGACTTGTGAGTTCTAAATTACTTGCCACAAGTCAGATAAAGCCCACTTTCCTCGCATATCATCATTGCTTCGGACTTCAGAGCTCTATTTGACTAATGGAATAAAATAGCAGAGCCAACAATTATTTAAACCTCATTTTTTTACTATTCCGGCAAGGTTTCAAAGGCTAATTTGCGGATGATCGTTTCATGGGTTGGGTAATCTTTAATGAGTTCGGCTTGGGTGAACAATTCAAAGTCGTGGTACTCGAATCCAGGAGAGACCATGCAGCTGACTAAAGAAAAAGCGTCCGGTTCAGCGGATTCCACACTGGAGCCGAAAATCGTATCTTTTGGGACTGCGTACTGCAGCACTTCTCCTTGGTCGATCGCCAAGCCTAATTTGACCGCTTCATACTTGCCGTCGGGGTGGATCATATGAACAGTCAGCGCCTCGCCTGTGTGGTAATACCAGATTTCGTCCGATTTCAAACGGTGGAAATGAGACGGGCTGGCTTGATTAAGCAGAAAGTAAATACTAGTGTAATAAGGACGTGTGCGATTATCCCATGTGGTGCTGGATTCATCACTGCGGTAAACTTGCTTGAAAAATCCGCCTTCTGAGTGCGGTTCTAATGCTAGATGGTTGATCCAATAGTGTTCCGATTGAGTAGACATAATTTTCACCTGTTCCTTTTTCTTTCAGTCTATGTCAGTTGAGAGAGGATTGCAAAGCCTAATTTGATTATTTCTTTACCCTACATAGAATGACAAAAAATTGGTCTAGTTGGTAAGATTCTACGTACTTTCAAATTAAATTCTCGGTAAGAAAAAAATGGCAAACTTTTGACGAGCAAAAGGGGTCGGTAAATGAATGTCAGAGCCTTCCTTGAAAACTAGCCATTATTGAGCTATTATAAAAACAGCTTAAGAAAGTAACTTATGACAACTAATTAACTTAAAAAAAAGAAAAACATGAGGAGTTTAAACATGACACAACGATTTGCAGTGGTATTAGCGGCTGGACAAGGAACCAGAATGAAATCGAAATTGTATAAAGTATTGCACCCGGTAGCAGGTAAACCTATGGTAGGCCACGTGGTAGACCAAGTGGAAGCTGCTGGAGCAGATAAAATCGTCTCTATAGTAGGAGTCGGAGCTGAAAAAGTTCAAGAATACTTAGGCGAACGTTCTGAATACGCGATGCAAGCAGAGCAACTAGGAACTGGACACGCCGTTTTACAAGCTGAATCTTTACTGAGCGGAAAAGAAGGCACGGTTTTAGTGATTTGTGGAGATACACCTTTATTGACGGCTGAAACGTTAAATGGTCTATTTGCTCATCACCAAGAACAAGGGGCGAAAGCGACTATTTTAACGGCGCATGCAGATGACCCAACTGGTTACGGACGCGTGATTCGCAGCGCATCTGGCGCAGTTGAAAAAATTGTGGAACAAAAAGATGCATCTCCAGAGGAAGCGGCTGTTCAAGAAATCAATACAGGAACGTACTGCTTTGACAATGCTTTATTATTTGAAGCGTTGAACCAAGTAGGAAATGACAACTCACAAGGTGAATACTATCTTCCAGACGTGATTGAAATCTTGAAAGATAAAGGTGAGATTGTTGGAGCTTACCAAATGGAAAAAGAAGCAGAGTCTTTAGGGGTAAACGATCGCGTGGCTTTAGCGGAAGCAACACGTATGATGCGTGAACGCATCAATGAAAAACACATGCGCAATGGGGTTACATTTGTGAACCCGGAAGCGACGTACATCGACAGCGAAGTCGTGATTGGTTCAGATACCATCGTTGAAGCGGGCGTGGTACTGAAAGGGAATACGGTTATTGGTGAAGACTGCTTTATCGGAGCGAATTCAGAAATCTGTGACAGCAAAATCGGCGATCGTGTTCGCGTAACCAGCAGCAACATTGAAGATTCTGTGATGGCTTCAGACAGCAATATTGGACCGTACAGTCATTTGCGTCCAAATAGTGTGATCGGAAAAGATGTGCACATTGGAAACTTTGTCGAAGTGAAAAATGCCAATATTGATGAAAATACAAAAGTTGGTCACTTAACGTATGTTGGGGATGCTGATTTAGGCAAAAACATTAATATCGGTTGCGGAACAGTCTTTGTGAATTACGATGGAGCGAATAAACACCGCGTAACGATTGGCGACAATGTATTTATTGGCTGCAACACGAATTTGATTGCGCCGGTAACGGTCGAAGAAAACGTGTATGTTGCTGCGGGATCTACCATTACTGAAGATGTTCCAAGTGAATCTTTGGCAATTGCACGTGCTCGACAAGTAAACAAATTAGATTATTATAAAAAAATGCCTCAAAAATAAGCAAAATCGACAATAAGGCTTGATTTCTTGGCGGAAAATGGCTAACATTAGTTTGACGAAAAGATACGTTAAAAAAGAAAGTGGAGGCCCACAAATGTCCGAACAGTATTTCGATCCAAAATTAAAGATTTTTGCCTTAAACTCTAATAAACCATTAGCAGAAAAAATCGCTAAGGTTGTCGGCGTTGAATTAGGAAAAATTTCAGTAAATCAGTTTAGTGACGGAGAAATTAGAATCAATATTGAAGAAAGTATCCGTGGAGATCATGTGTACATTATTCAATCAACTTCTCGACCAGTAAATGATAATTTAATGGAATTGTTGATTATGATCGATGCTTTAAAACGTGCCAGTGTTAAAACAGTTAACGTTGTTTTGCCTTACTATGGATATGCTCGTCAAGACCGCAAAGCCCGTTCGAGAGAACCGATTACATCTAAACTAGTTGCAAACATGATTACTAGAGCTGGTGCAGATCGTATCTTAACACTAGATTTGCATGCTGCTCAAATTCAAGGATTCTTTGATATGCCAGTGGATCATTTATTAGGCGCTCCATTATTAGCCAACTATTTCTTAGACAATGACATTGCAGATGAAGGCACTGTTGTTGTTTCACCAGATCACGGTGGGGTTACTCGTGCTCGTAAATTAGCGGAATTCTTGAAATCTCCGATTGCGATCATTGACAAACGCCGTCCTAAAGCAAATGTTGCAGAAGTTATGAACATTATTGGAAATGTAGAAGGTAAAAAATGTATCTTGATCGACGACATGATCGATACTGCTGGAACAATCACTTTAGCTGCTCAAGCTTTAGAAGATGCAGGCGCAACGGAAGTTTACGCATGTTGTACACACCCAGTATTATCAGGTCCAGCGATTGAACGTATCGAAGCATCCGCTTTGAAAAAAGTGATTGTTACGGACTCTATCCAATTGACTGAAGACAAAATGAGCGGAAAAATCGTTCAAATCAGTGTAAGTGAATTGATGGGAGATGCGATCAAACGTATCCACGAAAACAAATCAGTGAGCCCACTATTTGAGAAAAAATTCCCATCAAATAAATAAACTAATTCTATAATAGGTCGAGTCAACATAAGTGTTGGTTCGGCTTTTTTTGAATTTTCATCTTCTAGCTTTAATAAGGAAATTTCCTCCGGTCTACGGGGTTGCTTGTGGAAAGCCATGTGACCGCTTAGAGCCAACCATGTCTCCAATCTTGTAACGTTACCGAAGCCGTTGTGAGCCTGAGAGATATACGGATACGTTATGCGCAACGCAGTGGAGAACAAACTAAGAGTACGCAAACAGTGTTTCCTGTTTTTGCATTAAAAAGAAGCGTGTTTTTTACTTACAAACGCCAAATGTTGTAGAACCTTAGAGAGGTTAATTTAGATTTAGACATCAGTAACTTGAGCAATTGTCTCCATCTAGAAGGCGTAAGAGTTGCAGACCTTTTCTGATAAGGAGTACCATGACCGAAATGAGACCGGATACAGCATATCAAAAGGAGGCTGGACTTGATGCGGAAATTATTGGAAAACGGCACCCCGTGGCAGTTGGTTGAAACAGGAATTGACCCCTCTTTTATCCGACACAATGAGACCTTGTTTTCATTATCCAACGGGCATATCGGTACTAGAGGCAGTTTGGAAGAAGGAAAGTTCGTTCCCGATTACGTGTGGAACGAAGGTACTTATATGAATGGATTTTATGAAACGACCCCTATTGATTACTCGGAATGGGCTTATGGATTTGCTACCAACCATCAAATTATCACGCCTCTGCCTAATGCCAAACAAATTCGATTTTCAGTGAATAGAGAATGGTTTAATTTGGAACGCGGAAAAACGAGTGAGCATAAGCGAGTACTGGACATGCAAAAAGGCGTACTGACCCGCAGCTTTACTTGGGAAAACGAGCACAACGATAAAGTCAGTGTCGTCACAGAACATTTTGTTTCCTATGATGTTCCAGAGCTGTTTGTGCAACAAGTGAAAATCACGCCGCTGACAGAAAATGTTGATTTGATGTTTGAAATGGTGCTGGACGATTTAAAGGATATCAGCCATAGGAAAACGGAAGACGAGAAGAAAGACCCTCGGGTACGCAAATTAACAACACGTTTATTTGCGAGTGAACAACTGAGTGAAGAATCTTTCCCGCTGCTGCATATCAACACTCCTGCCAGCGGAATGGACGCAATCGTGGGGACTAGGACACAAGTGGACGAAATAGAAACAGAATACGTCCGTATAGGGTTGACAGAGAGTTGGAGCTGCAGTCCTGAAAAAGGCAAAACAGTTACATGGAATCGCTATGCTGCATACAGCAGGCCTTACCTAGAAGATAAAAAAACGCCAAAACAACTTAAACATGTCCGTAGTTTATTGAAGGCAGCACTGAGTAAAGGATATGAGACAGTAAAAGAAGAGCATATAAAAATGATGAGCGACTTTTGGCAGAAAAGTGATGTTATCATTGAAGGGGATGAACAGCTGCAAAAAGGTTTGCGGTTCAACTTGTTCCATTTGCACCAAGCAGCAGGTCGAGATGGCAAAACCAGCATCTCTGCTAAAGGGCTGACAGGTCCAGGGTATGATGGACATTACTTCTGGGACACGGAAATGTACATGCTGCCGTTTTTTATCTACACCCAACCTGAGATCGCTAAACAACTTTTATTGTATCGCCACTCGATATTGCCTGCCGCCAGAGTCCGTGCGAAGGAGCTGTCTGTCCAACAAGGGGCGCTGTTTCCTTGGCGTACCATCAATGGATTAGAAGCCAGTGTTTACTACCCAGCGGGAACAGCTCAATTCCATATCAACGCCGATATTGCTCACGCTGTATACACTTATATCAAAGCAACCGGAGACAAAGAGTTTGCGTTTAATGAAGGCTTAGAGATCTTGATTGAGACGGCACGTTTTTGGACAGCCTTTGGACAATATGACGCGTTAAATAAAAACCGGTTTGTGCTCAATGGAGTCACCGGTCCAGATGAATACACTACATTGGTAAATAACAACTTTTATACCAATCTTCTAGTGAAACACAATTTAGAGTATGCAGTAGAGGCCGTACTGGAAGTGTTGTCCTCAGGCAAAGAAAAAACTTCTAACGCCTTGGAAGTAGTCGGTTTTGAATGGCGGGAACTGGAAGAATGGTCAAAAGCAGCTGAAGCGATGTATCTTCCATATGAGGAAAATCTTCAATTGACCAAGCAAGACGACAACTTTCTCAGTAAACAACCATGGGACTTGGAAAAGACGCCTAAAGAGCATCATCCTTTACTGATGTATTATCATCCATTGGCTATTTTCCGGTATCAAGTCAACAAACAAGCCGATACAGTTTTGGCTCAATTTTTATTTTCATGGGAATTCGATGTAGAGCAGAAAAGACGGGACTATTACTATTATGAAAAAATCACGACCCATGATTCTTCCTTGTCTCGTTCGATCTTCGGTATCATGGCCAACGAAATCGGTGATCCAGAACGGGCGTACCATTATTTTATGGATACAGCTTTAATGGACATCACCGATCTGCAGGCTAACACTAGGGACGGTATTCATGCTGCCAATATGGGTGGAACTTGGTTGAGTATGGTTCATGGATTTGCCGGGATGCGGTTATATGAAGACAAGCTGCATTTTTCACCGCATTTGCCGAAACACTGGCAAAAAATCTCGTTCCATATCCAGTATCATTCGAGCTTTTTCCAAGTAACCATCACGCCTGACGGAACAGAATATAAATTGCTTGAAGGAGAATCAGTGGAGATCGAGCACAATGGAGCAGTCCTGCGAGTCGAATAAGAGGCATAAATCACATTCCTTCTGTCGTAAATTTGGTATGAAGGCGCTCAATTTATGGTATGATAATGAAATAGAAAATCAGCTAGGAGGTCAAAGAATGACAACATGGGTAAAAGAAAATCACCAACAAGAAAGTATTGAAGCATTGAAAGAATTGCTTTCAATCGCATCAGTGAACGATGGAGACGGTACAGGAAATCCTCCATTCGGCCAAGGGATTCAAGAGGCATTGGAAAAAGCATTAGAGATCTGTGAGAATCTAGGCTTGAAGACCTTTATTGATCCTCAAGGAAATTATGGGTATGCCGAATACGGCAGCGGCGAAGAAATGATCGGTATCTTATGCCATTTAGACGTCGTTCCAGGCGGTAATCTGGCCAAATGGACCAATCCTCCGTTTGAACCTGAAATCAGAGATGACGTCATCTATGGTCGCGGAACTCAAGATGACAAAGGTCCAACGATCGCGGCTCTTTATGGATTCAAATCGGTTCTAGATGAAGGCATCTCTTTCAACAAACGTGTTCGCTTTATCTTCGGTACCGACGAAGAAAGCTTATGGCGCGGTATCCAAAAATACACGGATCAAGAAGAAATCCCAACAATGGGCTTCGTTCCAGACGGTACATTCCCATTAACGTATGCTGAAAAAGGTTTGTGGGAAGTTAATTTGACAGGACCTGGAAGCGACGCAGTGAACTTGAAATTGGGTGAAGCGTCCAATGTTGTTCCCGGCGAAGCAATCTACGACGGCAACAGCATCGAATCGCTAGCCGATGAATTGAATAAACTGGGTGTTGCTTTTGACCAAGAAGACGGAAAAATCATCGTCAAAGGGAAATCCGTTCACTCCAGCGTATCTGGTGAAGGAATCAACGCAATCAACAAACTGGTCCAAGGATTGAACAAAGTAGAATCGCATCCAGCGTTGCGTTTCATTGCAGAAAAAATCGGCGACGAAACAAACGGCTTGAGTATTTTTGGCGAAGTTAAAGATGACGTTTCCGGCGAAATGACCTTAAATACCGGCAAATTAGAGATCACGAAAGACGCTTCTAAAATCACGCTGGACATTCGTTTCCCAGTAACTTACGATAAAGAACAATTGATCAGAACGTTAAGCAAAGTTGCTGGAGTATATGGATTGGAATACAAAGAATTCGACTTCATCCCTTCTCTATACGTCAAAAAAGACAGCGACTTAGTCAAAACCTTGATGAGCGTCTACCAAGAAAAAACTGGCGACCAAACAGAACCATTCGTATCAGGCGGAGCCACTTACGCTCGCCAAATGCCAAACATGGTCGCATTCGGAGCTCACTTCCCACACGCAAAAAGCTTAGCCCACCAAGAAAACGAAGGTCTAGCTTTGAGCGATTTATATAAAGCCATGGAGATTTATGCAGAAGCTATTTATCAATTGGCTTGCAAGTAACCATATAGTGAAGTTTAGATGAGCCTCACCCAACTAGTTAGTGGTACTAGTTGGGTGAGGCTTATTTTTGATTTAAATGATAGATTGGGAGGAAGAAGCTTTACGGCGCTATGAAGTTCGGCGCAACCGATACGTGTGTGGAAAGTGACCGTTACCTGACTTGTGGTGAGTAGTTTGATGCTGACAAGTCAGGTAAAAGGGATAAACCTGACTTACGGCCTTAATTTTCAGTCCTACAAGTCAGGAAAAGGAGAGTTATCTGACTTATCGCTATTATTTTGACACCCACAAGTCAGGTAATCAACGATAAACTTCATTTTTAAGCACTCAGATCCTTTCAAAAAGGAGATTTTTCGCGAGGCGAAAAATTTCTTATTAAAAAAGGTCTTGGTTTACTTAGGTATGAAGCTCGGAGTGTCATGAGAAAAGGGCTCGTGGTCTTTATCTGACTTGTGGTGAGTAGTTTGATGTTCACAAGTCAGGTAAAAGGGATAAACCTGACTTACGGCCTTAATTTTCAGTCCCACAAGTCAGGAAAAGGAGAGTTATCTGACTTATCGCTATTATTTTGTTCCCCACAAGTCAGGTAATCGACGGTAAACTCTATTTTAAGCACTCAGATCCTTTCAAAAAGGAGATTTTTCGCGAGGCGAAAAATTTCTTATTAAAAAAGGTCTTGGTTTACTTAGGTATGAAGCTCGGAGTGTCATGAGAGAAGGGCTCGTGGTCTTT
>NZ_JBGQQT010000016.1:27240-66377 GCF_045528345.1 Desemzia sp. FAM 23989
AGTCCTACAAGTCAGGAAAAGGAGAATTATCTGACTTATCGCTATTACTTTGATCCTCACAAGTCAGGTAATCAACGATAAGCTCCATTTTAAGCACTCAGATCCTTTCAAAAAGGAGATTTTTCGCGAGGCGAAAAATTTCTTATTAAAAAAGGTCTTGGTTTACTTAGATATGAAGCTCGGAGGGGCATGAGAAAAGCCGCTTGTGGTCTTTACCTGACTTGTGGTGAGTAGTTTAGTGTTCACAAGTTAGGTAAAAGGGATAAATCTGACTTACGGCCTTAATTTTCAGTCCCACAAGTCAGGAAAAGGAGAGTTATCTGACTTATCGCTATTATTTTGTTCCCCACAAGTCAGGTTATCGACGATAAACTTCATTTTAAGCACTCAGATCCTTTCAAAAAGGAGATTTTTCGCGAGGCGAAAAATTTCTTATTAAAAAAGGTCTTGGTTTACTTAGGTATGAAGCTCGGAGTGTCATGAGAGAAGGGCTCGTGGTCTTTATCTGACTTGTGGTGAGTAGTTTGATGCTGACAAGTCAGGTAAAAGGAGTAAACCTGACTTACGGCCTTAATTTTCAGTCCTACAAGTCAGGAAAAGGAGAATTATCTGACTTATCGCTATTACTTTGATCCTCACAAGTCAGGTAATCAACGATAAGCTCCATTTTAAGCACTCAGATCCTTTCAAAAAGGAGATTTTTCGCCCCGCGAAAAATTTCTTATTTGTAAAAAAGAGAACGCTTTTTTTTACGTATATTGTGTGTAAAAGGAGGATTTGTGATGATCTATAAAAAAAGAAAGAAACCTACTGTGCTGGCTATGTTGGAAGTGCTGTACAAACGTACTCAGTTAAGCGCTAAAGTGCATAAATACTATATGAATCAAAAGAAAGGGTACTATGGCGAGTGCTGTTTTGATGTGTTGACGGAAAAATTAGAGTGTGACTGCTTGATATTGAACGATTTGCCATTTCAGGATGATGGCAACGAATTTCAAATTGATGCTTTAATTATCACTGCTTATGCCATTTATTTATACGAAATCAAAAATTATGAAGGAACATACTATTATAAAGACGGCTTTTTTCGTTCAGTATTTTCTGATTTTAAGTTTGAAAGTCCGATTGAATGGTTGAATCGGAAGGAAACGTATTTGCAAAAGATCTTGTACGAATATGGCATCAACTTGCCTATCAAATCTTTTATCGTGTTTGTTCATCCGGAATTCACTTTGTATGATGTTTCTTATTCAGAAAGAGTGCTGCTGCCAACTTCCATTCCGCAACATTTTCGCCAAATGAACCAATTAGATGGAAAATTAACTCAAGAGCATATTTATGTAGCGAGCAAATTGTGTGAAGTTTCCGCTCAATCTATACCGACATTGAAAGGCGTTCCTAGTTACGAGTATGACGAGCTCAAAAAAGGGCTGATTTGCGAGAATTGCGGGGAGTTCATTCATGAAGTTAAAAATAAAGGCAAAACAATAACCTGTGCTGGTTGCGGGTATCGAGAGGTAGCAGCTGAATGTATTTTCCGTCATATTGAAGAATGCAAAATGATGTTCCCGGGAAGAAGAGTAGCGTTTAATTTAGTTGATGATTGGTGCGGCGGGTTGGTGACGGAGAAAAGAATCCGCTATGTCTTCAAAAAATATTACCAGGCACATGGTTCTGGACGTGGAAGGTATTATGAGTAGTTGAGAATGGAGTTTAAATAAAAATCCTGTTCAAGAGAGTATACTCAACCTTGAACAGGATTTTTATTCTTCATCAGTTAATATTGAATCGTTTTGTATAGGTTTATTGATCTTTCATAACTTCTTCCAAAGCCTCATGACCGATCGATTTCAAGGTCTCAGCAGAATGGTTCATTTTCGCTGCTTCAGATTCGCTTAATGGAATTTCCACGACTTTGCGGATTCCTTGACGGTTGACGATGGCCGGAACACCGATGTAAACATCTTCTTGGCCGTATTGCCCGTCTAAATAAGCGGAAACTGGTAGAACGGCATTTTCGTTACCCAAAATAGCTTTAGTGATACGGGCTAGTGCTGCGGCGATTCCGTAGAAAGTAGCACCTTTCTTTTCGATGATGTCGTAAGCGGCGTCGCGTACTTTAAAGAATACATCGACTAGGGCTTGTTCGTCAACACCGGGATTTTCTTTGATCCATTCGTAAATTTGCAGGCCGGCAACGTTGGCGTGAGACCATACTGGAAACTCTGTATCTCCGTGTTCACCTAAAATATAGCCATGGACGTTACGTGCATCGACGTCTAAAATCGTTGCGATTTCTTGACGGAAACGGGCGCTGTCTAGAGAAGTCCCAGATCCGATAACACGGTGTTTCGGTAGTCCAGAGAATTTCCAAGTGGCATAAGTCAAGATATCTACCGGGTTCGTAGCGACTAAGAAAATACCGTCGAAGCCGCTGTCCATGATTTGGCCGATAATGCCTTTAAAAATGCGCATATTTTTTTTCACTAAATCAAGTCTGGTTTCACCAGGTTTTTGAGCAGCTCCTGCTGAAATGACGACGATATCTGCATCGTGGCAGTCGCTGTAGTCAGCCGCATAGATTTTCTTTGGAGAAGTGAAGGCCAAGGCGTGTGATAAATCTAAAGCGTCACCTTCAGTTTTTGCTTTATCGATGTCAATGATACCAAGTTCTTGAGCAATATTCTGTGTTACTAGAGCAAATGCGTAACTAGACCCAACTGCTCCGTCCCCTACTAAAATAACTTTTTGATTATCATTTTTGTTTCCCATGTTCAATTCCTCCATATCTTTAATAGAATCATAAGCTCTGCTTGAACTACATTCAGTATACTGTAAAAAGGAAAAAGTTTACAGAGGTAAGGTTTAATTAAAACGCTGTCATGTGAAATATTTTATAAACTTTTTTTAAAGCAAGCAACCTATTCCTTTTGTGTTTTAAATTGTGCTATACTAGATGAAAGTTTAAAAAGAGATCGTACTGGGCGAAGGTTGTTTCGTGCAGCGCTTTTTTGCGTCCATTAACGTTCAAATTGGAGAGTGTACAATGAAGATGATTGTAGGCCTAGGAAACCCTGGGAAAAAATATCAAGACACCAAACACAATATTGGTTTTATTACATTAGATGAATTGGCTTACCAACATAAATTTTCGTTCAACAAATCAAAATTTGAAGCGGATGTCGCTGAAGCTCGTTTTGATGGAGAAAAAACTTTGTTCGTTAAACCACAAACTTTTATGAATGATTCTGGAAAAGCTGTCAGAGCATTGATGGATTATTATGGCGTCGACGTGGAAGATTTGCTGGTAATTTATGATGACTTGGATTTGCCAGTCGGGAAGATTCGTTTGCGTCAAAAAGGGAGTGCAGGCGGGCACAACGGCATCAAGAGCATCATCCAGCACATCGGGACACAAGATTTCAATCGGATCCGGATCGGTATCGACCGTCCATTTCCGAAACAAACCGTTGTTCAACACGTGTTGAGCGGATTTCCAAAAGAGGTTCATGAAGACATTTTGGACGCGGTGAAAAAAAGTGCGGAGGCTACGAATCATTGGCTGGATGGGCACAAATTTATGGATACGATGAATCACTTTAATTAAGATAAAACGGAGGCAATATCATATGGGAGATGTAGTACAGTTACTGGCTGGTATGGATAGTGTTAAAGCTGTTATCGACCCGATCGGTAAGAAGCAAACGCAACTCGTAACCGGGTTGTCTGGCTCAGCTAGAACTTTAGTGATAGCTGCCATGCTAAAAGAAAAGCAACAGCCGATCGTTGTGATTGCGCACAATTTATTTCATGCCAATCAATTGATGGAAGATTTCACGGGTTTGGTCGATGACGACAAGCTGCATATTTTTCCGGTAGATGAAATGGTCTATGCTGAGATGGCGATCGCCTCACCAGAAGCCCGCAGTGAACGAATTGCTGCTATGGATTTCTTATTATCAGGAGAGCCGGGGGTTATTTTTGTTCCGGTGGCGGGTGTGCGCAAATTATTGCCACCAGTCAGCTTATGGAAAGAGAACACATTTGAAGTGGAAATCGGCGGAGAGTTGGACCCGACAAACTTGGCGCAAAAGCTGGTCGATATGGGATATGTGCGCCAGCAATTGGTAGGTAGTCCGGGAGAATTCAGTATCCGCGGGGGAATCATTGATATTTACCCGTTAACGGAAGAAAATCCGGTGCGGATCGAATTATTTGATACCGAAGTGGATTCGATGCGATTCTTTGAAGCTGGGACGCAACGTTCGGTCGATACTATTGAAGCGATTAAAATATTGCCGGCCAGTGATACGATTTTTACGAAAGAACTGCTGCAGCAACAAGCGCAATCATTTACGGATGCGGTAGAACGCAATAAAAACTTATTGACGGAAGATGCCAGCAAACAAGACTTCACGAACAACATGGCACCGATCGTAGATGCCTTCAACTATGGCGAATCGATCGACGAATTGGTGATGTTCACCGATTATGTGTACACAGAAAAAAGCAGCATCTTAGACTATATGGCTGGAAATGCGGTTTTGGTGCTGGATGATTATCCGCGTATTCTTGAAGCCGAGCGTCATGCGGAAACCGAAGAAGCGGAATGGGTAACGAGCAAATTAAGCACACGCCAAATCTTGCAGCAGCAGCATTTTTCACACGACTTTAAATCATTGATGAAGCAAACACAAAGGGACCGCGTGTATTTTGTTCTCTTTCAAAAAGGGATGGGCAATCTGCGCTTTGATGCCATTCACCCCTTCCAATACCGCAGTATGCAGCAATTCTTTGGCCAAATGCCGTTGCTGAAAACAGAGATGACCCGTTGGGAAAAACAAGAGCATACGGTTTTAGTGACCGTACCGACCAATGAACGGGCGCAAAAAGTCCATCAGACGTTTGAAGACTTTGAGATCCACAGTAAAGTTGTGACTCCAGATGCGCTTGAATTGGGCAGCGTCCAAATTGTCATCGGCAGTATCCGCAATGGATTTGAATTGCCGACAGAGAAATTCGTCTTATTGACGGAACGGGAATTGTTCAATAAAGTCGCGAAGAAAAAAGCCAATCGCCGTCAAACCATGTCGAATGCGGAACGGATCAAGAGCTACAGCGAGTTGAATCCAGGAGATTTTGTGGTGCACGTCAATCACGGGATCGGGAAATATACTGGTATGGAAACGTTGGAAATCAATGGCGTCAATCAAGATTACATGTCGATTATTTATAAAGATGACGCCAAATTATTCATTCCAGTAACGCAATTGAATTTGCTGCAAAAATACGTTTCTTCCGAATCCAAAACCCCTAAAGTCAACAAACTGGGCGGAACCGAATGGGCCAAAACCAAGCATAAAGTTGCCAGTAAAGTGGAAGACATTGCAGACGAGTTGATCGAGTTGTATGCGGCTCGTGACCAAGAAGTGGGCTACGCTTTTTCACCAGACACGGAATACCAAAAAGAATTCGAAGATGCTTTCCCTTACTCGGAAACCGAAGATCAGTTACGCAGTACGGAAGAAATCAAGCGCGATATGGAAAAGAAAAAGCCGATGGATCGGTTGTTGGTCGGAGACGTTGGCTACGGGAAAACGGAAGTTGCTTTAAGAGCAATCTTTAAAGCAGTCCAAGAAGGCAAACAAGCCGCATTCTTAGTACCGACGACAATTCTAGCACAGCAGCATTACGAAACGATGATGGAACGCTTTGCCGATTTCCCGGTGGAAGTGTCGATCATGAGTCGTTTCCGTACTAAAAAACAACAAGCTGAAACGATCAAAGGCATCAAAAAAGGCCAGGTCGATGTGGTTGTGGGAACCCATCGTTTGTTATCTAATGACGTGGAATTCCACGATATTGGGTTATTGATCATTGACGAGGAACAACGATTTGGCGTGAAGCACAAAGAAAAACTAAAAGCATTGAAAGAGCAAGTGGACGTGTTGACCTTGACGGCGACACCGATTCCACGGACGTTGCACATGTCGATGCTGGGCGTGCGGGACTTATCGGTCATCGAAACTCCGCCCGCCAGCCGGTACCCAGTGCAGACCTATGTCATGGAACAAAATCCTGGCGCGATCCGAGAAGCCGTCGAACGGGAAATGGCTCGGGGAGGACAAGCCTTTTACTTGTATAACCGCGTCGAAACGATCGAACGGCGTGTATCGGAACTGGAAGCCCTGATTCCAGATGCCCGCATCGCTTACGCCCATGGTCAAATGACAGAAACGCAATTGGAGAATGTTTTGTTTGAATTTGTGGAAGGTCAATACGATGTTTTAGTCACAACCACGATCATTGAAACGGGTGTGGACATGCCGAATGTGAATACTTTGTTCGTAGAAAATGCGGACCACATGGGCTTGTCGCAATTGTATCAATTGAGAGGCCGCGTCGGACGGAGCAATCGTGTCGCTTATGCCTATTTGATGTACCAACAAAATAAAGTCTTGAATGAAGTCAGTGAAAAACGGCTGCAAGCCATCAAAGACTTTACCGAACTAGGTTCCGGCTTCAAAATCGCCATGCGAGACTTATCGATCCGCGGGGCAGGGAACTTGCTTGGGAAACAACAGCACGGCTTTATCGATTCAGTCGGATTTGATTTGTACTCCGAAATGCTGAACGAAGCTGTGGTGCGCAAACGCGGCGGTGAAGAAAAAGACAAGAAAACTAAAGTGGAAATCGACTTGGGCATCAATGCTTACTTGCCGAACGAATACATTTCCGATCAACGCCAGAAAATTGAGATCTACAAACGCATTCGAGAGCTGAACAGCCACGATGAATACGTCCAATTGCAAGACGACTTGATCGACCGCTTCGGGAACTTCCCTGATGAAGCTGCTGACTTGTTGACGATTGGATTGATCAAGTTCTACGGCGAATATGCTTTAATTGAACACATCAAACGCAAAGACGATCAAATCGACATCACGTTTTCTACTCAAGGAACACAACAGCTGCCGGGAGAAGAAACATTCCGAGCACTCAGCGATATCCCGTTGAAAGCCGATGTGGGTGTAGTCAAAGGCAAATTGACAGTAACCTTGTGCTTGCAAAAAGATTACCTGAAAACTACTTATCAGTGGTTAGGCTACATCGAAAAATTTGCGCAAAACATTGTAGAATACCGGACAGATAACGCTGAAAGTCATTAACGCAAAGAGATGAGGACAAGTAAATGGGAAACCAGCAACTGAAAAAAACAATGAATGGCGCTGTTATCTTAACGATTGCCGCTTTTATAGCGAAAGTCCTCAGCGCGGTCTACCGCGTCCCGTTCCAAAACATGGTCGGCAACACCGGGTTTTACGTGTACCAGCAAGTTTACCCCTTGTATGGATTGGGCATGACACTAGCCTTGAACGGATTGCCGGTGTTTCTGTCTAAGATCATTGCAGAAACGCCAACCGAACTGCAGCGGAAAGTCCAGCAGCGATTGTTTGTCTTGTTGGGGGGCATTTCCTTGGCGATTTTTCTAGCCTTGTATTTCGGCGCAAATGTGATCGCAGACGGCATGGGGGACCGCCAACTCAGCGGCATCATTCAAGCGGTGTCCTGGCAATTTTTGCTGGTGCCTTTCTTGTCCGTTTCGCGCGGCTATTTCCAAGGTACGTTTCAAATGATCCCGACAGCTGTTTCACAAGTGGTCGAACAAGTCGTTCGAGTGGCTGTGATTTTACTGGTTGCCTATACGTTCAACGCCAGCTACCAATCGGTATACCAAATGGGTGCCGATGCGATGAGCAGTGCGTGGATCGCCGCGATCGCTGCTTCGGTGACGATGGTGATTTATATGGTCTCGCATCACAAGAAGCGGCCGTTTTCCGCAGTCATCCAGCCAGATTCAGATGCAGTGCCGACTTATCAAAGGCTGCTCAAACGTTTAGGGACAGAAGGACTGGTCTTGTGTTTATTGAGTGCGATGTTGTTGTTACTGCAGCTGATTGACTCGTTTACGTTATATAACGGGCTGGTCCAGTCAGGTGTAGCACCTGAAGCGGCTCGGAATTTAAAAGGGATCTATGATCGCGGCCAGCCGCTGGTGCAATTAGGAATGGTCGTTGCAACGGCTTTTTCATCCAGTTTATTGCCGATGTTGACGGCCAGCGTGGTCGAGAAGAAGGCAGCAGACTTTGTGCACATTGCCAAATCATTTTTGCGGATCACTATCACTATTGCTGCAGCCGCTACTTTTGGTATGATACTCTTGACTCCATATTTGAACCACACGTTGTTTGGCGATAAAGAAGGCAACTTGACCATTGGGATTTACTTGGTTTCCATCTTTTTGGCATCCTTGATCGGGGCCGTCAATGCAGTTTTCCAAAGCCGCAACCAGCATCGTCTGGCATTTGTCGGATTGATGATTGGTTTAGTAGTGAAAATGTTGGTGAACACGCATTTGGTGATACTATGGGGAACAGCTGGTTCCAGTTTTGGAACGGTATTGGCCTTATTGACTACGCTTGTGTTCAGTTGGCTCAAATTAGGGGCTAACTTGAAAGCGGCCGTTTATGCGAAAGGTTTTGGCTGGAAGTTAGCCGCGAGTTCCGTCATTATGAGTGCGACGGTATTGGTCGCCACGAGCTTGATCCACGTGACCGGTTTAGACGCCAGTCGTGTCGGCTCATTTATCATGGCACTTTTAGGAGTCGGGATCGGCGTGGCAGTATTTGTGAAAGCCATTATTTCATTCAAACTCTTGGCCTTGCGCGAATGGTTGTCCCTTCCGTTTGGCAAAAGAGTATTGAGAAAGTAGGGAAGAACATGAATTTATCCGTTTTAGAAGTAATTTTTAAAGCTGCACAAAGCGATTTTTCAAATGGATTCCAATGGATCCCCGCTAAAAAGCTGGATGGGGACCAGTTGGCGTTAGGCCAATCGGTCATCATTGAAGACATCCATGATGCGCCTGTATTAAGCCTCGTCGGGTCGATTTTAGATAAAAAGTACCCGCCGGATCACCAAGCAGCCTTGATCCAAGAACCGGGCACCGCTCAAGAAAGTGTGGAATGGTTCACCCTGAACCAAGAGCCTTCCTTCCAAATAAACTCCGCTTCGGCTGTGCTGTTTGTGCCTGCTTTAAAGCAAGATGAGCGCACCAAATCCTTCCAGACACTGCAATTTTATATGGACGAGATTTCTGGAGAAGGCGGCGACGTGTGGATCAAACAGCAGACGCATGAGACGCTGATTCCCTATTTGCGCGAGGAAACGGAGGAATTGGTGGAGGCCATCCAAAACCAAGACACCCGCAATTTAATAGAAGAGTTGGGCGATGTCTTGTGCCAAGTGCTGTACCAAACGAGTTACGCCGAATACACAGGTGCCTTCACGTTGGAAGACGTGCTCGAAGCCATCAATACCAAATTACGCAGACGCCACCCGCATGTATTTGACGGAGTGGAAGCCAATACGGTAGAAGAAGTAGACGCCATCTGGCAAAAAATCAAAGCAAAAGAAAAGGAGCTAGGCTTATGAGATTAGACAAATTTCTAAAAGTTTCACGCATCATCAAGCGCCGCACCATCGCGAAAGAAGTGGCGGACAAAGGCAGAATCCAAATCAACGGCGCCGTTGCCAAATCATCATCGACTGTCAAAGAGGGCGACGAATTAACGATCGCCTTCGGAAACCGCACACTAGTCATTCGCATCGACAAACTAGTCGAAACCACTAAAAAAGACGAAGCCGCAGAGATGTACACCGTTATCAGCAATACGGAAAAATAAATCTCCCTTCAGCCACCTATTTTTTCGATAGGTGGCTTTTTGCTGGGGCAAAAAGCTATTGATTGGTAATGGGGTGGGCTTGCTTTAGGTTTTGTGAGTTTTTTTAAGGTAATGGGTGGTTTGGGAGCGTCTATTTGGAGCGGTAGTAAGTACTTAAATGGCACTAACACGAGATGTAGCGTCCATTTGGAGCAGTGAAAAGTCCCCAAATGGCACTAACTAGAGTCGTAGCGTCCATTTGGAGCAGCCGCAAGTCCCCAAATGGCCCTAACTAGAGTTGTAGCGTCCATTTGGAGCAGTGACAAGTACTCAAATGGCTCTAACTAGAGTTGTAGCGTCCATTCGGAGCAGCCGCAAGTCCCTAAATGGCTCTAATTAGATTCGTAGCGTCCATTTGGGGTAGCCACAAGTACTCAAATGGCCCTAACTAGAGTCGTAGCGTCCATTTGGGGTAGCCACAAGACCCCAAATGGCTCTAACTAGAGTCATAGCGTCCATTTGGAGCAGCCACAAGACCCCAAATGGCTCTAACAAGAGTCGTAGCGTCCATTTGGAGCAGTGACAAGACCTCAAATGGCACTAACAAGAGTAGTAGCGTCCATTCGGGGCAGTGACAAGTCCTCAAATGGCACTAACACGAGATGTAGCGTCCATTTGGAGCAGCCGCAAGTCCCCAAATGGCCCTAACTAAAGTCGCAGCGTCCATTCGGTGCAGCCACAAGACCCCAAATGGCCCTAACTAAAGTCGTAGTGTCCATTTGGGGCAACCGGCAGTCTCCAAATGACTCTAACTAGAGTCATAGCGTCCATTCGGAGCAGTGAAAAGTCCCCAAATGGCTCTAGCAAGAGTCGTAGCGTCCATTTGGAGCAGCCGCAAGTCCCCAAATGGCCCTAACTAGAGTCGTAGCGTCCATTCGGTGCAGTGACAAGTACTCAAATGGCTCTAACTAGAGTTGTAGCGTCCATTCGGAGCAGCCGCAAGTCCCCAAATGGCTCTAGCAAGAGTCGTAGCGTCCATTTGGAGCAGCCGCAAGTCCTAAAATGGCTCTAACTAAAGTCGTAGCGTCCATTTGGAGCGGCCGCAAGACCCCAAATGGCTCTAACTAGAGTCATAGCGTCCATTTGGAGCAGCCACAAGACCCCAAATGGCCCTAACTAGAGTCGCAGCGTCCATTTGGGGTAGCCGCAAGTCCCCAAATGGCTCTAACTAGAGTCATAGCGTCCATTTGGAGCAGCCACAAGACCCCAAATGGCCCTAACTAGAGTCGTAGCGTCCATTTGGGGTAGCCACTAGTCCCTAAATGGCCCTAACTAAAGTCGTAGCGTCCATTTGGAGCAGCCACAAGTCTCCAAATGGCTCTAACAAGATTCATAGCGTTCATTTGGAGCAGTCGCGAGACCTCAAATGGCCCTAACTAAAGTCGTAGTGTCCATTTGGGGCAACCGGCAGTCTCCAAATGACTCTAACTAGAGTCATAGCGTCCATTCGGTGCAGCCGCAAGTCCCCAAATGGCCCTAACTAAAGTCATAGCGTCCATTTGCAGCGCACACAGCTACTCCAAACCCAAGCTACTCCAAACCCAAGCTACTCCAAACCCAAGCTACTCCAAACCCAAGCTACTCCAAACCCAAGCTACTCCAAACCCAAGCTACTCCAAACCCAAGCTACTCCAAACCCAAACTACTCAATACCTAAAAAACAACCCTTCCTATCCCAAAAATCCCTTCACTAACCTATCCTCATCTAAAACCAAAATTACCTATCAAAGCACCACCTTCCTGCACAAGCCAGTCTGAACAAAAAACCAAGTAATCATTCTTTTAAAAGCCAACTAGTGAAAAACACTATTACTTTTAATCTCTTGAAGCAGCATGACGAGCCAGACCAAAAAAGTCTTTTCAATCAGCCACTATTCCAAAAGCAATTTGGAAGCAACGGCTAAATTGAAAAGACCTTCATTTAGATATAAGTCATCAAACGCTTCGTACCTGTAGCCTTAAAATATTTCCCCAACACTATCCGTATTCTCTTCTTAGTAAACAATCCGCCACACCACTCATAAATAGCCGTGGATGTGATTTCTCTTCCCGGAAACAGCCGACGATACTCGTCCACCAGGCGGCAAATCGTCTTCGTGACCGGTTCTTGGTGCCCGCACTTTTCACATGCGCAATACCGGCTCTTGCCCGTCGGCAGCGTGACTCGTAAACTCCCACACTCTGCGCAAGACACACCTTTCGTCAACAATTCATACGTATACTCAGGCAAGTCTTTGTAAGGCGGTTCGAGTACACACCGTTCGCAAAGTTTCATGGCCAACTCGTGATGTTTGCTGGTTAAAGGAGCGCCGTGGCTGGCTACTTGAGTTAAATGTTTTTCTAATTTCCCCGGTAGTAAAAGCTCTGGCCGGTATGGAGCTTGATAGAGACACATATTGGGATCGACAAAAGCTACAAACCCGCTCACCGGCAAATGAATTCCCAACTCGGCCAATACTTGGCGGATAGAAGTCAGCAAACGCTCGAGTTGATTAAAAGGCGTCAGAATACTTTTGTCTGACGACGCAATGTAAAGATCGTCACCTTTAAAAATATATTCTCCCATATAATTCTTTACTTCATAAACTCTCACCGATTTCACACCGATAATCAATGTATCAATCTGAAAATACCTGCCATCCACCTTTAATGGCAAATCATTCAGGACCAAAAAATTCCCATCCAACTTCACAGTCAACTTATCAAAATCGCATTCTCCCTTGTAACCTCTCAACAAATTCTGATAATAATACTGCTGCTTCAACGTCAACTCCATCCGAATACTCAACGACTCCATCATCAACAAATTGTATGACTTCTCTCTTTCCTTATAAGCCATCCTCCATCAACCTCTCTTTTAAGAACTATACGCAAAAATCGACTCATTCTTTTAATCTTTTTGCAATTCCGCATAGAAATGTAAAGGCATACTTGGTATAATGTGAGCGTAGAAGAAGCGGCTGGTCATTTGGGCAAATGAACCCCTAGACTGGCGGCCACCATCATTGATTCAGAGTGAATAAAGTACAAAGTTGTACAATAAGTCCTCCGACAATACAAAAAAACAAAAAATTGGTACACTATAAAAGTACGTATTATTTTAAAGAGAAATCCATTTGAGTAGAAGAGGTGTGGGATCATGAAAAATAGAAAAGGTAATGTGACGCAATTAGAAAATGAATTCACTCAAACGAAAACCGTTCAAGCGCATCGTGAAACCAAATTTAAAAAGCAGAAAAGAAGACGGATTGCGGCTATCGTAACGATTAGCAGCGCATTTATCTTGGCGCTGTCAGTTAATCTGGTGAAAAATACGCAAGAGATCGCAGCCCTGGATACCGCAAATGTAGTAGCAGCAGAAGAATTAACGGATGTAGAAAAGCAACATGAAAGCCTTCAAGATGAGGTCAAAAAGCTTGAAGATGACGATTACATAGCGAAATTAGCTAGAAGTCAATACTACTTATCCCAAGAAGGAGAGATCATCTTTAGTTTCCCAGAAGACAATGCAGCGAAAACGCAAGAAAAGGAAAATACGGATAATCAAGACTCTGCTGAAAGCGAAGAGGAATCATCAGAAAGCAATGAATAGTCCGTCATAAATTGTGACAAAAGACATCGAAATCAAAGTTCCTGTTAATAAAAAGCTTTATATGTAGGAAAGACAATGATATAATGTCATTACTAGTATCCAAGGAGGAAATGAAGTATATATGTCAATCGAAGTCGGTAATAAGGTCCCAGGTAAAGTAACGGGAATAACAAATTTTGGTGCGTTTATTGATTTAGGAAATGGTAAAACTGGATTGGTTCACATTAGTGAAATCTCCGATAGTTTTGTCAAAGATATCCACGATGTATTAACTGTTGGTGATGAAGTTACAGTTAAAGTTTTAACAATCGGAAACGATGGTAAAATTGGTTTGTCCATTCGTAAAGCAGTAGATCAACCAGAAGGAGAAGCGGCTGCCAGTGCACCAAGTTCAAGTGCTAGACCATCAAGTGCTAGACCAAGTTCAAGTGCCAGACCAAGCAGCAGTTACCAACGCAGCAACGATAGAGGCAGCTCAAGAGGTTCATCTTCCAGCTACCAAAAATCTAGTCGTCCTTCATACGCTCAAAAAGATAGAAAAGAAGACTTTGATACACTGATGAATTCATTCTTGAAAGATAGTGACGATCGTTTAACTTCTTTAAAACGCAACACTGAAGGTAAGCGCGGCGGACGCGGCGGACGTCGCAACTAGTCTCCGAATTTAAAACAAAAACTAACTTATAAAAACTCTAGCGAGGCGGGATTTATTCCAGCCTCGCTTTTTTTAAATGCAATCCTATAAGTATGTTCTTTGTGAATGTCTCTAAATTCAATAACTGAACAGAGATAAAGCAAGATAAGAATCGCAAAGGATCGAGACATCTCGTTGTGGAGGATAAAAAAGAAACAAGATAAAATATATCCTGGTCCTCAGTTATCGCAGGAATCGTCACATTCAAAGGCCTGTCTCAACATAAAATGAGACAGGCTTTTTTTAGATTTTATAGAGAAAAAAGCAGTTAAAGATAACGTCTGGATGGGTTTACTAGGCAAATAGCGTCCATCCGAGGGTAAAAAAAGCACCAGATGGCTCTTACTAGGTAAGCGGCTGGATTGCTCATTCAATAAAAAAGAAGCTGCTTCAAAATCGAGTAAACATACTCGATTTTTGAGACAGCTCCTTTTACTTTAGTAGTTTCGTTTGTTTTTTTGCATACAAATTGTAGAAGTTCTCGGGGTCGTTTTCAGCCCACTCTGTTAATGTCGGTTTGTCTAAACTGTCAAACACACGCTTAGCTTTTTCAATGAGTCTTAATTCCGTTGTATCGCCAAGTTTTGTCATACAGACTTCTTTGCGGATCAACGCGGTTGCCCACATGATGGGATGTTCCGTACTTTGAGCAGTACCTTCCATTTGCTTAACGTAAAACAGCGCTTGTTCGTAATTTTTGTCCACCATCAGCAAATTGGTCACATGCAGCAAAAAGCTGATTTTTAATGAGGCTGCTTCTTCAAGGTGGGGATAACAGTCTAAATTGGCAAGAGCTCGATTAGTCAGAGATGCAGCTGTTTCACTATCAAATAAGTACAAAATACTATTGAGGATCCGCATTTCTGCCAAATACCAGTTATCTAACGTTTCCAACCGGTCCCAGACCTTTTGAGCGTAGACTTTTGCTTTCGTTAAATCTTGTTCTTCGAGGATGATCTTGTAGCCCCGGCAGGCATTCAGAATATCCAGTATTAATTGGTCGTAACGTTCTTGGACCAACTCTTCGCCTTTTTCAATAATCTCATCGATCAATGCGCTGTTAGGATTTTTTTCGATTTTTCTAAACAAATAAAGAATGGTTTCTTTTTGCCCTAATTCGTATTCATTTAAAATGTAAATAAATTCTTCATGCGACATATCCATGTGATCCAAAATAGCCATATACTTTGAAAGCGTCTGAGTGATGTCATTCCGTTCAAATTTAGTATAAGTGGAACGAGCCATGGTATCGTCTGAAATTTCTTTTTGCGTGTAGCCTTTGTTCTCCCTGATTTTTTTCAGTGTTGCACCAATAGAAAAAGATGTGAGTGACATGTGACAAAACTCCTTAAATAGTACTGTTATTATGATAACTTTTCCAACAGAAACGATTAGAACTCGTTATACTAGTTACAATGATACTTAGTCAGAAGAGCAGCTGACTCGTAAGTTACGTATAAGAAAGCAGGTGACGCGTATTACAACGGAAAATCTTTTAGGAAAAACCGAGCACGACTCCGCTAAAAAGTACTCGTATGTAGTAAAAGCAAAAGATAAGATCGTGCATTTAAAAATAGACAATACCGATGTACTCATCAATGCAGACGGTGAAGTCGACTGTCCTTTAGATGGGGTGTTGCGCAAGAATGGATATTCCATCTATGACTTGCTGAGTTGGAATACTAAGGAAATTGATTTTATTGTAACGACCAATAGTGTTGAACGCCTTATCCGCACCATTCCGCTAAATGTATCACTCGAACCGATTTAAGCTTATTTTACCCGAAAGTCACAAAAAAAAATATCTATTAGCCAAAGTTTTGTTCCTCTATGGAGCTGTTTTTGAACAAATTGAGTCATGCTGGAGCTGCGACAAAAGTCGCGGCTCCTTTTTTAAAAAATGCGTTGTGAAAGGCAGAGCTCACACTCCCATTAAAAAGCTCTTAGACTAGCGCAGGTATGCAGTCTATATCTGACTTAAGGCGAGTATTCTGATGCTCACAAGTCAGATAAAAGGATAAAACCTGACTTACGACCTTAATTTCTAGCTCCACAAGTCAGGAAAAAGCGAGTTATCTGACTTGTCGTTAGTATTTTGATCCCCATAAGTCAGTAAACAGGAAATAAATCATTGTGTAAGCACTCAGATCCTTTTAAAAAGGAGATTTTTCGCACTGCGAAAAATTTCGTAATAAAAAGTTATTGAGATTGTGCAGGTATGAAACTGATGGGAAACATAGCGAGAGGTAAACAGCCTGTATCTGACTTGAGGCGAGTATTTTGATGCTCACAAGTCAGATAAAAGGATAAAACCTGACTTGTGCACTTAAATTTTATCTCCACGAGTCAGGATAAACGGATTTATCTGACTTGCCGCCAGTATTTTAATGCCCACAGGTCAGGGAACATAGGATAAATCGCTGCGCAAGCACTCAGCTCTCTTTAAAAAGGAGATTTTTCGCACTGCGAAAAATTTCTTAATATAAAAAGCATTGAGATTGTGCAGGTATGAAGCTAATGGGAAACACAGAGGGAGGTAAACAGCCTTTTATCTGACTTGTGACAAGCATGTTGATGCTCACAAGTCAGATAAAAGGATAAAACCTGACTTGTGCACTTAATTTTTAGCTCCACAAGTCAGAATAAACAGAGTTACCTGACTTATCGCCACTATTTTGATGCCCACAAGTCAAGTAATCAAGCACAAACCGCCCACAATCACCCAGAGCATTTGAAAAGAAACGCTAAACACGCCTCACTTCAACTCCAAGTTCTGTTTTGCCCCCAACTCTTGTAAAGTGCTATACTAAAGTTAAGAAATCAAACTAGAGGAGTATCGATATGAGAGTAGCCATTATTGGTGCCTCTTTTGCTGGGGTCGCTGCAGCGTTAGAGGTGCGGAAGAAATTTAAGCAAGCGGAGATTTTTCTGTTGGAAAAGCAATCGAAACTGGGGTACATCCCAAATGGATTGCACTTGTATTTGGACAAGAAAATCGCTTCTTTAGAAGAGGCTTATTTTATTACGGCCGAACAACTGCAGAAACAGCGCATTCAACTGCATTTATCTTCAGAAGTCGAGAAAGTCGATATCGATCAAAAGCAAATTTCGTACCGTGATCCCGAGGGAGAAGAAACCATAGGGTACGACAAATTGATCATCGCCACCGGTTCCAGTCAGCTATCGCAAAAGATTTCGGGCTGTGACACTACACGAGTCTTGAAATACAAACGATTCCATGAAGCAGAAGACGCCCTCGAAAAGCTACAAGGCAGCCAGCAAGTTACCGTCATCGGCGGCGGGCAAATTGGTGTGGAAGCAGCGGATCTGCTGCAAAAAAATGGGAAACAAGTCACCTTGATCGAAAACATGGATTATGTCTTGTTCAAATATTTTGACAAAGAAATGATCGAGCCACTGCAAGCAGCGGTGAAAAAATCTGGCGTCACTCTGCACCTCAATCAGACCGTATCAAGCGTTGAAGAAACAAACGAGCATGTGGTGGCACATTTGCTGAATGAATCCATCGTCAGCGACACGGCTATATTAGCGGTAAATGTTCGACCAGACTTAAGGTTCTTAGGCGACCAAATCAAATTGCACACCGATCATACAATCAAAGTAGACCAATACCTGCGGACGTCTAAAAAAGATGTCTTTGCCGTCGGGGATTGTATCCAATTGCAGTTTGGAGCCGACAAAGATACGTTCTATATCCCGCTGATCAACAATGCTATCCGGACAGGAATGGTTGCTGCGGCCAACCTTGTTGAGCCGGTATTGCCGTTCAAAGGTTCGTTGCGCACGATCGGAACGTCGGCTTTTGGCTATTACATCGCCAGCACCGGGATGACCGAAGAGGAAAGTTTGTTTTATACCCATCCGGTCAGCGCAGTTTGTCAAAAGGTTAAGCTGAATAGCTTGCCGACAGCTGAAACGGCTACCGTCAAATTTATTTACGACAAAGAAAGCCGCGTTTTATTAGGAGCACAGCTGCTGTCCAAAGCCAATATATTAGACAAGATCAACACACTCGCTCTAGCTATTCAAACCAACCAAACGTTAGAAGATTTGATGCAGAAAGATTTCTTTTTCCATCCGGTTTATACTAATCTTATTGAAACAACGAACTTAGTTACTTGGCCTGGTGTAAGGTGTGATGCATATGAAGATTGAAAATTTCTTAGAAAAGCACGAAATCAGAGAAATCACTATTTTTCAAAAACTCGTCTTAAGCGGAGGGCAAGTGGGGTATACAGAGATGATTGACCATCTAGACATCTCCAAAGCATCACTGGATAAGGACCTAGAAGCCATCACATTCCGCTTTCAGTGGATTTCGTCAAATGTACGCATTGATTACGACGGACATATGATCTCTTTGTTTATGGGTCATGAATTTTCCTTGGAGCAAATTTACCAGCACTATCTCAGGCAATCGATCAAAGTAAGCATCATCAGCTATTTATACGAACACCAAGAATTCACGATCACTCAATTAGCTCAGAAATTGACTGTCAGTGAGTCTTCTTTGTTTCGCAAAATCAAAGAGTTGAACAGCTACCTGAAAGAATTTCAAATCAAGATCCGCAACGGCCGCTTGCAAGGAGAAGAGCTGCAGATCCGTTATTTCTATTACCAATTTTACTGGTATATCGCTGATAAAAGTGCTCTGGCCTCTAGAAAAAATGACGACCAAGTCGAACGCATGACCCAAGCGATGGAAAATTTCCTGCAAGCCACATTGGATCCCGAAAGCAAACAACGTATTGGTGTCTGGTTCCATATCAGCAAAAACCGCGTCAACAGCCGGTCTAAAGTCTACAAATCTTTACACCAGCAAATGGAACCCTACCACGAAGATCCGATGTACCACAAAGTCCGTACGATGGTACTGCGCTTCTTCAGCCGCTATTCCATTGAAGTCGATGAAGAAGAAGGCATGATGCACTTCATTTTTCTGCTGGCCTTCCCGATCCTTTCTGAAAATGACTTCCACGAATACACGCTTCTTCGCGGCAGAAGGACTCCGACAGCTGCTCTGGATACCTATATCGTGGAGACGATCATCATTCAATACAATTTGCGCAAATTGCCTTACATGTTGGAGCGGGAGATGTACTATTTCCTCTCGCAAATCCATACCCGAATGTACTTTTTCAAAGGAGACATCGAAATCTACGACTACGACGCCATCCTAGCCAAAGAGAAAAAGTTCACCGGCAAAGACCTGTTGTCCTTCGCCAAACAATTACGCGACATCAGCATAGGCAAATTAAACATCGAAGAAACAGACGGCGACACGCTATTAAAAATGGAGTTGTTAAAATACGTCAGTCTCCTAGCCATCGTCACTTTCCAAACAGCGACCATCCTGCAAATCGGGATCGACCTGAAAATGGAAAGCATCTACACCAAAGCCCTGAACCAGCTGCTCGTGATGAACATGCAACACATCAACGGCACACACATTGAAAAATATGATCCAAAAAAAGACTACGACCTGATCCTGACCAACGTACCAAAAGGACAAAAAGACCACTACGGCAAATCCAAAGTCTATGTACTTTCCGAGATTTTGTCGCCGTTTGACCAGAAGAATATTCAAGAGATCTTGCAGACACTGAATCAATAAAAGATGCACTTCCTACTATAGGGAGACATCTTTTTGCTGTTTTTATAAGAAGAGAATTTAATGAAAGATAAGTTACATGCATTCTTAGTTATATAGTATGATTATGTAAAAGGATGTGGTGTTTTGATGAAAGACAAAATTACTAAAGAATTAGTAGAAAAATTTTCTAAAAACTTTGTTGAACAATTAAAAAAATCCGCTGAATTAATTGAAAAAAATTCGTATATAAAAAGAAATCATTTTTTACCAGAAGCATTTACAGGAGATAGTGTCTCAGTTAATTCATTTTATTCAATTGATAGAGAGCATTTGATGCTAGTATTTATGAAAAGTAATAAAAACGAATTTAACTACAGTATAACTACAGGGAATGTATTTGACGTATTCGACCCATTTAGAATATGGAACAGAAGTAAAAGTACTGGAATCAGAATAGAGAATTCAAGTAATATTAAAATTAAATCAATTAATGTAAGAGGAATGAGGCCAATTGATTTATATGGAGAAGTCGAAATAATTGCAGAAGACTTTATATTTAATATGCCTTATCCAAGGAACACAGATGCTAAATTAGAGTATGTAATGATATTCTCTAAACAAATTTTTTTAAATTTAATAAAAAAGCAACATACCTTTGCAAACCAAATAGTTTTAAGTTACTCTGATTTCTTTGAGAACACTGGAGAAAAATACAATTTAAATAAAGATAGCTCAGTAAGATATATAAGCTATCTAAATCAATTGAAAATAAGTATGTCTGAATATTTTTTCACAAAAAATTATAAAGAAACCGATATAGACAATTTTATTGCTAATCATCCCGAAATTCTTAAGTATGGATTAGGCCTAATAAATTTCCAGTCTCAAGTTATAATGAAAGATATCCATGGTGATTATGGGCAAGATTTAAAGCCTGATCTAATAGGTTTTGATTCAATAATAGAAACCTGGTTTATTGTAGACTACAAGTTACCCTGGAAAAAGGTGATACGAGGCTCTGGAACTGTCAGAGCATCTTTAACAGCAGAAATAACATCATTAAAAAAACAACTTAAGGTTTATAGAGATTATTTTAACGATAGCATACAAAGAAAATATGTTAATGACTTATATAACTTGGATGTAAAGAAATATCCTCCTACAATAGGTATTATAGGAACTGTTGAACTAGAGGAAAGAGCTGAATTTAATGAAGAACGATTTGATCAACCTGGTTGGTTTAAAGTAGTTTCATATGACGAATTATATAAAAAGGTCTGTGAGTTTATTGATACTACTTCTAAAATTCAGTAGGTAATAAAGAAGAGATCAATATGTAACCTTTATTTCTCATTTTTGAACCTAATTATACAGGCACACCATAGAAATTCAGGCTTGCACGAGGTGTATATATAACGCCAATCTCAACACACCAAGTAAAACTAACTATGATTATGGGTTTTTACCCACAGAAAATATAAAAAGGAGCTCAGGCTAAACTGGCTCCTATTTATATCTATAATAAATTAATTAAATCGTAGTTCACGTAGACTCTATTTTTGGTCTTTGATTTATCAAAATCGAGTAATTTTAAATCTGCAAGAGTGTTTAAACCTTTTCTAGCTGTAGCTACGCTGATGTTTAATTTAGTTGCTACTTCTTGAACAGTTACAAACGGCTGATTAAAAGTGCTAAACCAAATGTTATTAATGTGACCTTCTCTATTTATAGACTTTAATCCATGTGTCGCTAAATCGTTGATATTTTCTAACTTATTTAGCATATTATCTGACATTCTTTGACAAGCATCCAAAAAGAAATCAATCCATTCAAACCACTCTGGATCCTCTCCTCTTACGCCATTCAATTTGTTGTAATATCTAATTCTTTCTTTTTCCAATTCTTCACTGACAAAAAAAACGGGTTTTTCAATTAATCCATCTTGCATCGTACTTAAAACAATTAAGATTCTTCCCAATCTTCCATTTCCGTCTAAAAAAGGATGGATAGACTCGAATTGAGCATGTAATATAGCAGTTTTAATTAATGGATCTGTATTCTCATCTAACAAATGTTGGGTATTCTCATCAATCTCTTTATTAAATGAAGAATGAGTGGTCGAGTTTACATAGTACTCCCAGTTTGTCATATAATTCCCAATTAAGTTGGCATCAACAGGTATATATACTGCATCTTCTATTCGGCCTGTTGGACCAATAAAGTTTTGGATTTTTCTAAATTCTCCAGAGGAGGACGTGGTTCCACGCGTTTCATTCTCCATTAAAATTTTGTGTAACTCTAGTATTAATCTAGTAGAAATAGGATATCCATTATGGATGCGTTCTATCCCTCTTGCTAAAGCTTTTTGGTAATTTTCAACTTCAGTAACTTCACTACTTTTATTTTTTTTAGTTGCTTCATCTATCATATCAGCAAAAGTAACTTGCGTTCCTTCTATTCTTGTAGACTGAACCGATTCTCTTAAAGAAAGAATTTGGATTAATTGATCATTTACAATTGAATGGTCAAGTTCGGAATTTAGTTTTCCAATGGATGTTTTTATTTGTGCTACTTTTTTATACAAGGATAAAGCTTGTTTGGTACTTACTACTGGAGGTAACAAATCAATTCCTTTTAAAACCATTTTGGTTGTCCCCTTTATGTCTGATTTAGTATATTATTGCATTCTATTTGATAAAATTCAATCAAAAAGAACGTATAGATTCAAAAAGTGCCTCTATAAGAAATTTAAGCAGGGATTTCCAACGAATAGAGATTAAGTATCGTCTAACAATTGAGTTGAAGAATAAATAAGTCGCTTAAGTTGCCTGCCATACACGCACACAACTCAAGCGACTTTTGTTTTTTTGCTGAACGGAAATTGTATTTCTATTCCAAATTAGAGCCCCAACTACCATATCTTCGAATTAGTTAACAACATATGATCCAAACTAGGGTCTTAACTACCATATCTTCAAATTACTTACCAACCTACGGTCCAAACTAAGTTCTCAACTACCATATCTTATCAAATTTCCACACGATACGGTCCCACCCCAACCTCACTCATAATGCCGATACTTCCCAGCACTTACTGCTTGATACTCTTTCTGCAGTGCTGCCCGAATCTTCCGCTCCGAAAAAACTCCGCCACACCACTCATAAATACCAGATATATTCATCCGTCTCAACGGAAACAACAAATGATACTCCCGAATATGTCGTGAGAGTGCTTTAGTAACCAGCTCCTGATAACCACATTCCAAACAACGACACACCTTACTCTTAAACTGGATTTCCCGAACGAAACACCCGCACTTCTCACAAACAACACCCTTTTTACACCCTTCAAAAGTATATTGTGGAATCCCTTTTGTATAAGGATCTGTCTGTTCGGAGATATCACATAATTTCTTTGTAAGCTGTATGTGCATGTTAGAAAGCTCTCCAGAACACTTATTTAACTTCCTGAAGTGACCCGGCAAAGTGGCACGCAACAATACCTTTTTGTAGAGAGAGGCATCATACAGCATAAATTCAGGATGGATGAACACGACATATTGCTTGATCGGCATTGTAAAATGGTGCTTTTTTAACAAACTGCGCAATAACGACGTATGCCGGTTAACTCTCTCAATGGGGCTATGAAATGAAAAATCAGAATGAACTCCTTCGAAAAATCCATCATTGTGCAAATACTCTCCAGCGTAATTTTTCACTTCATACAAACCAATCTCATGGAGCGTAATGATCAAGGCGTCAATTTGAAAATCTGTCCCGCTGATGACTAATGGCAAATCATTCAAAACAAGACATTCACAAGTCAACTCTCCAGTAAACGTGTCTAAGCCACACTCACCAGTGTAACCACTCTCTTGACTCGATAATTCTCTGCGGCCTTCAGAAGATAACTCGATCCGATACTGCAACAACTCCATCACTTGTAATTTATAAGATTTTTCCCTTTTTTTATATAGCATACCATCACACACCTTTACCAATAAAGTACGCAATAATCACTCCTCTTTTTCCCGCAAATAAAATCTTTTTTAGCAGCAAGTTTGCTTTGCGTACTAAAACCGCTATCACACTAAAAAACCACAGTAAAAAGGGAACTCACGTACCATACCGCAAATCACGCTCGACTAATATGGTAGTCGATATAGGTATCAACTACCATATCCATCACCCATCCAACTACTCATGGCCCAAATTCAACTCTCAACTACCATATCGTAAAAAAAATTCACCCGATATAGTCTATAAACCCCAACCACAACCATCCAGAAGAAACAGAATACCAATTCCAAACCTAGAAACCCACAAAACCACCATAACCAACCAAAAACAATCTCTAATTACCTATACCAAATCACATCAAACTTGTAAGGGTATCCAAAAATGCCATTTTTTTAAACAATCGTCCAAAAACATGACATTTTTTTCGTGTGAAAACGTATTATAATAAATACATCAAGAAGGAAACGTTTGCATACACAAGGAGGAACTATCAAAATGACTGAAAAAAAATACATCATGTCCATTGACCAAGGAACAACGAGTTCAAGAGCTATTATTTTTGACAAAAACGCTAATAACGTTGGAAGTTCACAAAAAGAGTTTACTCAGATTTTTCCTGAAAGCGGTTGGGTAGAACACAACCCTAACGAAATCTGGAACTCCGTGCAGTCTGTTATCGCAGGGGCATTTATTGAATCCGGTATCAAACCAGCTGAAATCGCTGCTATCGGAATTACGAACCAACGTGAAACAACAATTGTTTGGGATAAAAAAACAGGTCGTCCGATCTATAACGCAGTAGTATGGCAATCACGCCAATCTGCACCGATCGCAGCCAAATTGGCAGAAGAAGGACATTCTGAAATGATCCACGCAAAAACTGGTTTGATCATTGATTCTTACTTCTCTGCAACTAAAATTCGTTGGATCTTAGACCACGTTGAAGGCGCTCAAGAACGTGCTGAAAACGGCGAATTATTATTCGGTACTGTCGACACTTGGTTGGTTTGGAAATTAACTGGTGGAGAATCATTTGTAACGGATTACTCAAATGCTAGTCGTACGATGTTGTACAATATCCACAATCTAGAATGGGATCAAGAGATCTTAGATTTGTTGAATATCCCACGCGCTATGATGCCAGAAGTGAAATCTAACTCAGAAATTTATGGTCGCACAACGAACTACCACTTCTATGGAGCTTCTACTCCGATCGCAGGAATGGCTGGAGACCAACAAGCTGCTTTATTCGGTCAAATGGCCTTCGAACCAGGAATGGTGAAAAATACTTACGGTACAGGTTCATTTATCGTCATGAACACTGGTGAAACACCACAATTGTCAGACAACAACTTATTAACAACTATCGGTTACGGATTCAACGGAAAAGTTTACTATGCACTAGAAGGAAGTATCTTCGTTGCAGGTTCAGCTGTCCAATGGTTGCGTGATGGATTGAAAATGTTGGAAAGTTCTTCTGACTCAGAAGAAATGGCTAAAGCATCAACGAACGAAAATGAAGTATTCGTAGTACCAGCCTTTACAGGACTAGGCGCACCGTACTGGGATTCTGACGCACGCGGAGCAGTATTCGGCTTGACTCGCGGAACAAGCAAAGAAGACTTTGTTAAAGCAACTTTACAAGCAATTGCTTACCAAGCACGCGACGTTATTGATACAATGAAGACAGACGCAGAAATCGAAATCCCTCTATTAAAAGTAGACGGCGGAGCAGCTAACAACGACTGGTTGTTGCAATTCCAAGCAGACATCATTGGAACAAAAGTACAACGCGCTCACAACTTAGAAACAACAGCACTAGGAGTAGCTTACATGGCTGGACTAGCAGTTGGATTCTGGGAAAGCATCGAAGAAATCAAAGACATGTACGAAGAAGGCGGCACATTCGAACCACAAATGTCCGACGAAGAACGCGAAAAATTATACCAAAACTGGAAACTAGCCGTAAAAGCAACACAAGTATTCAAACCATAGAGAGTGGAGCTGAGCGTTTAGGATTCCGTAGAGTTCGATTTTGAAAGGTCATTGGCGCTTTTTGCCAATAACCTTTCAAAACGAAATCATAGGAAGCCTGCTCAGCGCAACTCGTTTTGACTAGAGAGCGGAACATAGCGTTTAGCCTACCGGCTAAAAGAAAATTCCAACAGGCAGGTGCTTTTTACCTGACAGTTGGAATTAGCTTCTAGACGTGTAGGCTGCTATGTACAGCTCGTTTTAGAGTAGGCTGCTACGCGCAACTCGTTTTAAAAACAGAAACCAAATCAAAGCCCGTAGCCTACCGGCTACAAAAACCTATCAACAGGCAGCTTATTTAAGAACAGATACAAAAATAAAGTACTACATCCTTAAAGGAGGAAAAGAGTCATGGTTTTTTCAATTGAAAAAAGAAAACAAGACATCAAAGCATTAAAAGAAGAAACGCTAGACGTCTTAATTATCGGTGGTGGAATCACAGGAGCCGGTACAGCATTACAAGCCGCTGCTTCAGGTTTGAAGACTGGTCTTGTGGAAATGCAGGACTTTGCAGAAGGAACCTCTTCTCGTTCAACAAAATTAGTTCACGGTGGCTTGCGCTACTTGAAGAACTTTGACGTAGAAGTTGTTGCTGACACAGTTCAAGAACGTGCTGTTGTTCAAGGTATCGCGCCTCACATCCCTAAAGCAGATCCAATGATTTTACCAGTTTATGACGAACCAGGTTCTACTTTCTCAATGTTCTCATTAAAAGTAGCTATGGACTTGTATGACCGATTAGCTAATGTTACAGGGACAAAATACGAAAACTACACATTATCAAAAGACGAAGTGCTAGAACGTGAACCGCAATTGAAAAGCGAAGGCTTGCAAGGTGCTGGAGTTTATCTAGATTACCGGAACAACGATGCTCGTTTAGTTATCGAAAACATCAAGCGTGCTGCTGAAGATGGCGGACACATGGTCAGCCGTACAAAAGTTGTCGGTATCTTACACGACGAAAATGATAAAGTATGTGGAGCAACTGTTGAAGACTTATTAACAGGCGAAACATATGATATCAAAGCTCGTATTGTATTAAACACAACAGGTCCTTGGTCTGACACGATTCGTCAAATGGATGCTAAATCAGACGCTGCTCCTCAAATGCGCCCAACAAAAGGGGTACACTTGGTAGTAGACCGTGAAAAATTACAAGTTCCACAACCAACTTACTTCGACACAGGCAAAAACGATGGCCGTATGGTATTCGTGATTCCTCGCGAAGAAAAAACGTACTTTGGAACAACGGATACAGATTACAAAGGCGATTTCTCACATCCAAAAGTAGAGCAAGAAGATGTAGACTACTTGTTGGAAGTTGTAAACAACCGTTACCCATCAGCTGGAATTACGATCAACGATATCGAATCTAGCTGGGCAGGATTACGTCCATTGATTTCTACAAATGGCGGATCTGACTACAATGGCGGAAACAGCCAACCAATTACAGATGAAAGCTTTGACAATGTAATCTCTACAATCGAAAAATACCAACAAGGTGAAGTAGATCGTATTACTGTAGAAGAGGCATTAAAAGATATTCAAACTAGCAACTCTGAATCAGAAGCTAACCCTTCAGCGATTTCTCGTGGAAGTGCATTAGACATCGATGAAGATGGATTAATCACTATAGCCGGTGGTAAGATTACGGATTACCGTAAAATGGCTCTTGGAGCAATGAGAACAGTTGTTGAAATCTTGAAAAATGACTTTAACAAGACTTACGAGTTGATCGACTCTTCTAAGTACCCTGTATCAGGTGGAGACATCAACGCGCAAGAAGTAGAAGAAGAAACTGAAAAACTAGCCCAAATGGGTGTTGAAAAAGGATTGAGCCAATCTGAAGCTTTATACTTGGCAAATCTTTACGGTTCAAATGCTCCTAAAGTGTTCGCTTTACTAGATGAAGTAGAACAAATTGCAGGATTAACGCTAGCTGACTCATTGAGCTTACGTTATGCGATGGACGAAGAAATGGCGTTGACGCCAAATGACTTTTTAATTCGCCGTACGAACCATATGTTATTCATGCGTGACACACTGGACGGCATCATCGAACCAGTAATCGTAGAAATGGCTCGTTACTATGATTGGACAGATGAAGTAAAAGCAAACTATACTAAACAATTAGAAACTGCGATTGCGGAATCTGATCTAAAAGAATTAAAAGGGGAGTAAACGAATGAGTGGAGATACACTAACGATTTTTAGTGAGTTCTTAGGAACGATGATTTTGGTGTTATTGGGAGACGGCGTATGTGCTGCCGTTAACTTGAAAAAAAGTAAAGCAGAAGCAGCTGGTTGGGTTGCAATTGCTCTTGGATGGGGAGCAGCAGTAACAATTGCTGTTTATGTTTCAGGATTTATGGGACCAGCTCACTTGAACCCAGCTGTAACAGTTGGTATGGCGATGATTGGGAATGTTGAATGGAGCTTAGTGCTTCCGTTTATCTTGGCTCAAGTTGCTGGAGGTATTGTAGGAGCTGTATTAGTTTGGTTGACTTACTTGCCGCACTTCAAAGAAACAGAAGACCAAGGATTTATCTTAGGTACTTTTGCAACAGGACCAGCTATCCGCAACAACGTCAGCAACGTTATGACAGAAACTATCGGTACTTTCGTATTAGTATTTGCTCTTATGATGTTTGGACAAAACACTTTCACAGATGGATTAAATCCATTGGTAGTAGGAGTATTGATTCTTTCAATCGGTCTATCTTTAGGCGGATCAACTGGATACGCAATCAACCCTGCACGTGACTTAGGTCCGCGTATTGCTCACCAAGTATTGCCAATTGCAAACAAAGGGAACTCTGAATGGGATTATTCTTGGATTCCAGTAGTAGGTCCAATCTTGGGTGCAGTTATTGCTGCTCTATTGTATATGGTAATTCTATAAAAATATTAGTTGAATAATAAATTTAGTTTAAACCTCATGCTTACACTAACGAGTGTGCAGCGTGAGGTTTTTTTTATACGATATTGTTTATTCTAAGTAGATTTTTATGGGAAAGTTAGGTATACTAAAACTACTTTTTTAAATAACGTACATTTTAATTGTGATAGAAGCAATTGTTTGGTATTAGTTGTCTATACAAATACAAGTTTTTTAACATTTTGTCCATAGTATCAATGGGAGAATGTGTTATAGTAGTAAAGAATGTTATCGAAATTGGTCTATCCAAAATGATAACGTTTCATTACATTTTGGCGAATCGCCGTTCAGGAGGAAATCATGGAAGAAGAAATTAGTTTAGTTGAACTGTTTGAAGTGCTGAAGAAAAGGCTGAGCATGATTATTAGTCTTTCGTTAATTGGACTTATTCTGGCATCAGCATTTACATTTTTTATTGCCACGCCAAAGTACAGCGCTACAACGCAGTTATTGGTCAATCAAACAACAGGTAACACAGAAGGCATCCAATTGAATGACATCAATACAAACGTACAAATGATCAATACATATCGTGACATCATCAAAGGACCAGTGATTTTAGAAGATGTTATCAAATCATTGGAATTAGATTCTACTGTTTCACAATTATCTGAACAAATCGAAGTGGTGACACAAGATAATTCTCAAGTATTTTCATTAAGTGTAACAGGTGAAAATCCATATGTTGCTTCAGATATTGCAAATTCTACTGCATCTATTTTTAAAGATGAAGTCGGAAACATCATGAACGTTGAGAACGTAACGATTATTTCAGAATCGGTTCCAAACACAACTCCAGTTTCACCGAATAATCTATTAAATATGATCATTGGATTATTACTAGGAGCTATGCTAGGAGTAGGCTCGGCATTCTTATTAGAGTTTATGGATAAAACTGTCAAAGATGAGCGTTTTATCACGGATACTTTAGGTTGGAGTACGCTAGGAAACGTATCAGAAATGACTCATGATGAATTAGCGGCTAAAGTAACAACAGCTCAGTCAAATCCAGTCAATAGACGTTCTAAAGCCAGAGTTTAGGAGGAAAATACAAAATGCTATTTAAAAAAAATAGAAGCAAGGCCTCAACAAATGAACGACCAAGTTTAATTACGGTTACTAGACCCTCTTCAGTAGTGGCAGAACAATTTCGGACGATTCGTACGAATATACATTTTTCAATGATCGATTCTGACTTAAAAACGTTAGCTATCACGTCAGCAGGTCCAGGCGCTGGTAAATCAACGATTTCAGCGAATCTAGCGGTTACTTTCGCTAGTGAAGGTAAAAAAGTCTTGTTGATAGATACAGACATGCGTAAGCCAACTGTCCATAAGACTTTCAAGCTGCCAAATCATGATGGTTTGACTACTTTATTAACAGACAGAACAGCACAAATATCTGATATTGTTCATATTTTAAAAGAAGAAAAACTTTATGTATTGACAAGTGGAGTTATTCCTCCCAATCCAGCTGAATTATTGTCTTCCAAACGTATGGAACAATTGAAATTAGAATTAGAAGAATCATTTGATTTGATTATTTTTGATCTTCCTCCAGTTATTGCAGTTACAGACGCTCAAATTATGTCCAGTAAAACGGACGGTACGATTTTTGTGATCAACAAAGGTGGAGCGGATAAAGAAATGGTTTTGAAAGCAAAAGAATTGTTGGATAAAGTTCAAGCGAATGTTCTTGGAGCAGTTTTTAATCGTGTTGAAAATAAAAATGATCATTATTATGCTTATTATGGGGAAAATAAATAAGAAAGATTTCTATTGGGAATATTTTTTGTTCTCAGTATAAATCTTTTCTTTTTGAAGAATAAAGTGCAAATGTTTTTATAGAAAGTAAGTAATCTACTAAAAAAGAGATTTATTCGATGTAAGGAGGAGTAGATTTGGAAAAACAAGGAGACTTTGACGATCTAGATTTTTTTGCTGAAAGTGATACAATAGCTGTTAACTATAGTTTCTTAAAGGTAGAAGATATAAATCGCAGGTATGTTTACAAATTTTTAAAACGCTTAATGGATATATTAGGTAGTATTATTGGATTATTAGCATTATCTCCGTTGTTTTTCATCATTGCAATGGCAATAAAAAAAGAAGAAAAATATGGACCTGTATTCTTTTCTCAAACACGAATTGGAAAAAATGAAAAAGAATTTAAAATGTATAAGTTTCGTTCAATGTGTGTGGATGCTGAAGTTAAACTAGAGGAATTGTTAAAGCATAATGAAGTTGAAGGCGCAATGTTTAAAATAAAGGATGATCCACGGGTGACAAAAATAGGGAAATTCATTCGGAAAACAAGTATTGACGAGCTACCCCAGCTTTTGAACGTTTTAAAGGGTGATATGAGTTTAGTAGGACCAAGACCACCTTTGAAAAGAGAAGTAGAGGAATATAGTACATATGATAAGCAACGTCTTTTAATCAAACCAGGTTGTACTGGAACCTGGCAAATTAACGGGCGAAATGATGTTGGTTTTGATGAAATGGTAAAAATGGACATTGGATATATAAGGAATTTAAGTATATTAAATGATATTAAAATCATTTTTAAGACAGCATGGATTATGATTAAGCCAAATGGTGCGTATTAGCGAGGAGAAATTTATGAAAGTTTGTTTAGTTGGTTCCAGTGGGGGACATTTAACACACCTGTATTTATTAAAACCTTTATGGGAAAATAAAGAAAGAATTTGGGTAACTTTTGATAAGGCAGACGCTCAGAGTATTTTAAAGAATGAAAAGATTTATCCTTGTTATTTTCCAACAAATAGAAATATTAAAAATTTAATTAAGAATACTTTTCTAGCTTTCAAAATTTTAAGAAAAGAAAAGCCAGATGTTATTATCTCTTCTGGAGCTGCTGTGGCCGTACCTTTTTTTTATCTTGGCAAGTTATTTGGTGCAAAAACAATTTATATAGAAGTTTTTGATCGAATAGATTCTCCCACATTGACAGGAAAGTTAGTATATCCTGTAACTGATAAGTTTATTGTTCAATGGGAAGAATTAAAGAAAGTGTATCCTAAAGCTATAAATTTAGGAGGAATCTTTTAAATGATATTTGTTACAGTAGGGACTCATGAACAACAGTTTAATCGGTTAATCAAGGAAGTAGATTGTTTAAAAGAAAAAGGCAGTATTAAAGAAGATGTATATATTCAGACAGGCTATTCTGATTACAAGCCAAAGCATTGCGAATGGTCAAATTTTATTGATTTTGCTGAAATGGAAAATTATATAAGTAAATCTAGAATTGTGATAACTCACGGTGGGCCAGCTAGTTTTTTAAGTGTTCTAGCCAAGGATACCCCATTAATCGTAGTTCCTAGAAAGTTAGAAATGGGAGAACATGTGAATAATCATCAGTTAGATTTTGTTAAGAAGATTAATCAACATGGATACAATATAGAATACATTGAAAACATAAAGAAATTAGAATCCTCATTGAACAATATTGAAAAGACGAACAAATTTTTATCACAAAATCAGGCGTTCAATGAAAAATTTATAAAAATAGTAAAATCATTATTTTAATTATTTTTGTAGGAGGGAAATTTTTGATTCCAAAAATAATACATTACTGTTGGTTCGGAGGAAATCCATTACCCGAAAGTGTGGTTAAATGCATAGAATCATGGAAAAAATATTGCCCAGATTATGAGATAATCGAATGGAATGAAAAGAAATATGATGTTAACAAAATCACCTATACAAAAGAAGCATATAGAGTTCAAAAGTATGCTTTTGTATCAGATTACGCCCGATTAGATATTGTATATAATCACGGGGGTATATACTTAGATACAGATGTAGAGTTAATTAAACCATTAGATGAATTTCTTAAGTATAAATGTTATGTTGGGTGTGAGCTTCCTGATAGAGTAGCTACAGGTCTGGGTTTTGGCGCAGTAAAAGGAAATGTTTTTTTAAAAGAGAACATGGCCATTTATGAAAAAAGAAATTTTATTATTAATGGAAAAAATGATACAACGACATGTGTAGATTATACTATGACTGCTTTAGAAAAAATGGGCTATTCCTATAATGAAGGAATTCAAAGTTTAGATTTTGTTACTATATTTCCTACTGAATACTTTTGTCCTTTTGATATGCAAAAACAAGAACTGTTTATCACAGAGAACACTCATTCTATCCATCATTATGAGGCTACTTGGAAAAGTAATAATCTAATTATTCGTCGTGCTGAACGTATGATGTTACCGATTAAAATAAAGTTGCGAAGATTTGTAGATAATACATTTGGAAAAGGAACATATACTCGTATGAAAAATGTTTTTAAAATTAATTAGGCTGGAGAAATAATGAATGTTACTAAGTGAAATAAGACCGTATACAAATTATTATAAGCTCTTTTATTTAGTGTTTATTTTATTATTAACTTTTTGTAAAGCAATTGGATTAAGTGGGGATGACTATACATATATTTTTGTATTCATATTCTCTCTCTTTTTTTGGGCTTTAAAAATATTTAACGATCGATGGACAAAAAGAGAAATCCTGGTATTGTTACTTTTTTTTACGTTATCTTTAGTAAACTTCTATATAACAAAAGAAGAAACCCTGCTACTTACTTTTTTTGTATTTTCTGGAATGAAGGGTATTTCAATAAAGAAAGTTTTTATAATAATGCTAATAACGAGAATTACTGGGTTCATTGCTGTAGTGACAAGTGCGTATGCAGGCTTAATTCCAAATGAAGTAGTACTGTTTTGGCGTAATGGGGCTTTTATTGAAAGATATGGACTTGGTTTTGATCATCCGAATTTATTACATTCCTCTTTAAATTTGATCATTATACTTTTTATTTATCTTTATTATGAAAAGTACAATTTGTTTTATATGATAGTACTGTCAATTATTAATATAATTTTTTACCTTTTTTCATTTTCTAGAACCGGTTTGATGTCTATTTCAATACTATTGGTAATAACTTATCTCATGAAAAAAAGCAGTGTATTCACCGATATTATAAAAAAAGTAACAGTATATATTCAGTTTTTGTTATTTGGGTCTACTATAATCCTTTCGGTTTTTTTTGCAGACACTACTTTTGTAAAAAAACTTGATGATCTTTTTACAGGTAGGCTGTATTACGCAAGGGAACAATTGAAATATATGCCTACTATATTTGGAAGGAACTTTGGTAACACAGATATCTTATTTGACAACAGTTATTCAATGTTAATATCGGTTTATGGAATTGTCGTAACGACTTTATTTTTATTAAGTTATTATTGGACAGCAAAGAAGCTTATAAAATTAAATAATAACGGATTAGTAATGTTATTTTTGATAATATCCATTACCTGTTTTTTTGAAAGTTTTATGGGCAATGCATTAATGAATTTCACTATTATTATTTTTGCAAAGAATTTTTTTAATGAATTAGAAGAAATTGAGAGAGAGTAGGGTTTTATATTATCACAATATTCACGCCAACATATAACAGGCAAAAACAATTAAGTAGATTGTATGTTTCTTTACTAAAACAATCTAACTACAATTTTATATGGTTAATTGTTGATGATGGTTCTATAGATCAAACAAAGGATATTGTAGAACAATGGATTAGTAGCAAACCACCATTTGAAATCAAATATGTATATAAAGAAAACGGTGGGAAACATAGCGCATATAACAAAGCACTCGAAATTATGAATAGTGAATGGCATGTAACAGTAGATAGTGATGATTGGCTGAAAGAAGAGGCAATTAGTACAATGTATGAAAAAAAAAATGCTTTCTCAGAAAAAGATAAATATGTCGGGATTGTTTTTCCAAGACTTAACTCAAAGGATTCTAATCTAAAAGTCAAAGAATGGATACCTGATGAGGTAGACTCCATAAATATAGCAGATATAAAATTTAAATATCATCTAAATATAGAGACATGCATATTAATAAAGAACTCAAATTTAAAAGAATTTCGTTTTCCTATTTTTTCTGGAGAAAAACATATGTCAGAAGAACCTTTATATAATTATTTAGCAAAATTTGGAAAATTTTATCCTGTACCAGACTATATATATGTATTTGAATACCTTCAAGATGGATGGACAAATAATTTATTTGAAATTTGGAAAAAAAATACCAAGAGCACCTTATACGTATTATCGATTCGATATGATTATATATCCGAAAACTACCAAGGAATATTAAAAATTAAGGAGTTATTTAAAGCTAAATTGAATATTAATGCTATTAAACAAATACAAAATGACCCAATTAAGGATTATGATATAATTGATTTTTTTATGTCCCCATTGAGTTTGCTTTGGAGAAAGTTTAGGTTTAAAGAATAAACATGGTAAAGAGGGGGGGGGGAGAATTCGATGGAAAAAGTTAGTGTTGTGATTCCCACATATAAAAGGAATGAGTTGTTAGAAAAAGCTATTAACAGTGTAATAACACAAACATATGAACATTTAGAAATAATAATAATTGATGACAATGGATACGAAAATGAGTATAGAAAAAAAAATCGACAATTAGAAAAAAAATTAAAAAATCACTCTAATATTAAGTTCTTTTATCCATCTACTAATTTGGGCGGATCTAATGCTAGAAATTACGGTGTGCTGAAAAGCGATGGCGATTACATCTCTTTTTTAGATGATGATGATTATTTTTTGCCTAATAAAGTTGAAATAATGCTAAAGCAACTTTTAAAAACAAATTCTGAGATGGCGTATTCATATGTTATCTCAAATAAAGGTGAATTGTGGGAAAAGTATTATAATGGTCAACCTTTATTCGAGTTGTTCAGAGACGATTGTTTAGCCGCTACATCTCAATGGATTATAAAAAAAGAAGCAATAATGAATGTAAAAGGATTTGATGACACTCCGGCCAAACAGGATTCAATTCTAACATACAAGTTAATTTCTCAAGGATACAGTGTTACTTGTGTACCTCAAGTCTTATCCGTCTATAATGAACATGATGGTATTAGGATTAGTAATAGTGGGAAAACATTAATTGGAGAAATGAATTTGTATAATAAATACCAGGAATCAAAACATTTATTTACAAAAAGTGAGAATGATGAATTAATGTATAATTTTCACTTAAGATTTTTTAAGTACAAAATTAAGAGCAAAAAATACTTTAGTTCAATAAAAGATTTAATTTATCTTTTAATTAAAAAACCTAGAAAAATATTAGAGTTAGTATGGTCATAGAAAACATACGTTTTTCTCCTGAAAAAGACTTTAAATAAAAATATAATCGAATCTATAGTAAACTTTATGTCTTTATCAGGAAAAATGTTCTTGATAACTATGAAAGTTAATTTATGAAATAGAAAGGTAGATTTTTAACATTGAATGACATTGTATTTTCCATAATTGTCCCAGTATACAACGTTGAAGTATATTTAGAGAAATGCATAGAAAGTTTAATTAATCAGACATTTCGTAATATAGAAATTCTACTAATAGATGATGGGTCAACTGATAACTCTTTAAAATTATGTAATGAGTACTCTGAAAAATATAACAATATTAAAGTATACCATAAAAGTAATGGTGGTCTCTCAGATGCAAGGAACTATGGCTTAATAAAAGCAAGTGGAAATTATGTAATGTTTGTTGATTCTGATGACTACATAAGCTTAGATGCATGTCAAAGATTCTATGATGTGTTAATGAATGAAGAATTTGATATAGTAACGGGAAATTGCTTAAGGATAGAACCGGATAGAGAAATAAAACAGATATTTAATCAATCAGTTAAAAATTGTGAAGGAAAATTTTTTTTAGAAAAACAGTTAGAAACCAGAACTTTTTATGCAGCTGCGTGTAGGAACATTTACAAGAAGGATTTTCTATTAAAAAATAATTTATCCTTTAAAAAAGGAATATATCATGAAGATGAACAGTGGACTCCTAGAGTTTTTTTAACCGCAAAAAAAGTAATGAATACATCCATTGTTTTCTATCATCATATAATAAGAGAAGGATCAATTACTCAAAAAAAATCACAAGAAAAAAATGGACGAGATTTAATAAGTATCTATAACGACTTAGCTCCTATTTTTTTTAAATTAGATGATCCTTATTTAAAAAAACTCCTGAATGGTAATCTCGTTGAAATTTATTTAGAAGGTATTTATAAGACTAAAGGAGCAACAATTATTCATAAAAAAGATATGACGTTTTTAAGAAAAAACGCTATATCTAAAGGAAATAAATTTAAAGTAAGATTAATTATGTTAAATACAAAAATATATTATTTTTATTCTGTATGTAGAAGAAATTATTTTAATAAAAACTCATTTAAAAAGAAATTTATCTCTACAAAAAGTTAAACTTGTTCTGTGTGTGATTCATAATATTATTGAAGTTTATTGGAATATTTTGAGTGCGATAACAATGTAATGAGTAGGAAAAATTTAGATAGTGATATACATTCAAACAAACTGATTCCGGGAATAATAGAGATGAGTAGTCATTAAAGTACAAAGCTTTGAGGTAATCTAAAGATTCATTAATAGAAAGTAGGATTAGAATTAATGGGCTTAGCAAATGATTTTAAAAAAGGTATATTTTTTAGTGCACTGGGTAAATACTCTAACGTTGTTATTCAGTTGATAGTAAATGCCGTTCTTTCCAGAATTTTGACACCAGAAGATTATGGGATTGTAGCAGTAGTAAACGTATTTTTAATTTTCTTTCAAATGCTGGTGGATTTTGGAATCGGACCAGCTATTATTCAAAACAAGACTTTAGATAAGAATGATATTAAAAATATTTTTGCTTTTTCCATATATTTGGCTATCTTCTTAGGAATTCTATTTATGTTCTTAGGTTATCCAATAAGTATTTTTTATCAAGATGATGTTTATATACCAATATCCATTATACTAGGAATTTGTGTTGTATTTTATGCCTTGCTTGTTGTCCCTCAATCTATATTGTTGAGAGAAAAAAAGTTTTCAAGTGTCAACATGATTACAGTTTTAGCTAATTTACTATCTGGACTGATTTCAATAGTTTTAGCTTTTGCTGGTTTTAAATATTACTCTCTTATTATAGGAAATATTGTAAAAGCATTTGTTATGTTTTTAGTTTTCTTTTTGCAATCGAAAGTGAAGTTACAATTTAAAACAGGTAAAGAATCCTTGATGAAAATTTATTCTTTTTCTAAAAACCAGTTTGCTTTTAATTTTATTAACTATTTTTCAAGAAATTTGGATAAAATGTTAATTGGTCGCTTTATGTCCCCCTCAGCGGTCGCTTATTATGATAAGGCTTATCAAGTATCTCTATATCCAAATCAAACATTGACTAACGTTATAACACCTGTTATACAGCCTATTATGTCTGAATATGAAACTGACAAACAAAGAATTAAAAATGTATATTTAAAAATTACACTAGTTTTAGGTATTATTGGTGTGCCATTATCGGTATTTTTATTCTTTTCTGCTTCAGAAGTCATTTTATTTTTATTTGGGAATCAATGGGGAAATAGTGTAATGACTTTTCAAATTTTGAGTGTCTCCGTTTGGGTTCAGATGATTTCAAGCAGCACAGGCTCTATATATCAATCAGCAAATCGGACCGACTTACTTCTTCTTTCGGGAGTTTTGTCTGCCATTACTAATATAACTAGTATTTTTATAGGAGTCTACTTCGGAAGAATTGAATATGTAGCAATAATGATTGTTATATCGTTTGGTATCAATTTTTTAATGAATAATTATCTGTTGATGTATCGATTATTTGAGTCCTCATATGCAGAATATTTTAAAGTTTTAATTAAACCCTTTGTTATAGGTGCTATTCAGCTAATTGGTTTTTTACTGTTGCCTTACTTACATTATTCTGTTTTTATTAATTTGTTCATTAAATGCGGATTATTTGTTATTCTTTTTATAATAGGTATTCTTGTTACAGGACAAATCAAATTGTTCAAAGGAATAATTTCTAAACAGTAAATTATTAATGTTTTTTGAATTCTAGGTTAAATGTGCCTTAAAGAAAATATTAAGTAGTGTAACCTAAAAAAAAGCAATGGATTCACCCAATTTTTACTACAACATACTGAAGTTTATACGTGTATTTGAAGAGAAGCGATACGGCATTGGGACTTTGGAGAGTTATGAGAGAGTGCAGCAGGTATTTGTTAGTAAAATAGAATAGAAGAATTAAATTACATTTGGTTTACTAACACTCTAAAAATGAGAACTCAAAAAGCATTCAAAGAAGTTCTACTAATTTCTTTGGATGTTTTTTAATTAGTTTTTTGTATAGAAGTCTATCCTGAGTCCTACCAACATTATTTGACGTAGAGTAAGCCCGTTATAATGGACGCTGCAGAAAAAAAGGAAGACACGACAAAGAGCCTGATTTACTTTCAATTTTGAAATCAGGCTTTTTGGTCTATATTTTTAAAGGTTGGCAGGATTGAACGATTTTC
>NZ_JBGQQT010000017.1:0-63894 GCF_045528345.1 Desemzia sp. FAM 23989
GGGGCGGAAAAGCGAATGCCATCTATCTTAGTTTGGTTGAAACCTGCAAAGCAAACAAGATCGATTTTAGGCAATATCTAGAAAAGCTGATTACGGAACTTCCTGGTTTGGATTTGATCCAAAATCCGAATCTTATCAGAGACTATCTCCCATGGTCTGAGAAAATCGTTCAATCCTGCCAACCTTTAAAAGTATAGACCAAAAAGCCTGATTTCAAAATTGAAAGTAAATCAGGCTCTTTGTCGTGTCTTCCTTTTTTTCTGCAGCGTCCATTATAACGGGCTTACTTACTATCCAACTTGTTCTCATTATGCTATTGAAGCAATCGAAAAACATGGCGCAGTTAAAGGAACTTTAATGGGAACATCGCGTATTTTACGGTGTCATCCTTTTGTAAAAGGCGGACACGATCCTGTCCCAAACCATTTTTCATTAAAAAGAAACCATCACTAAAACACACATAGAGAGGAAAGAATGATATGACTGTAAAAGTAACCGATACAAGTTTGGCATCAGAAGTGAAGAAAGGCATTACGTTAGTTGATTTTTGGGCTCCTTGGTGTGGACCGTGTAAAATGCTGGGACCAGTTTTAGAAGAACTGGAAGAAGAATTTACACCAAACATCAAAATTGCTAAATTGAATATTGATGAAAACAATGAAGTAGCCAGCCAATTGGGAATCATGAGTATTCCTACAATGGTTTTATATCAAGATGGTCAGCCGATTGAAAAAATTGTCGGGTACCAACCAAAAGAAGTGTTAAAAGAGTATTTAGCAGAAAAAATAGCAGCCCATTAACTAAGGAGGAAAATCATGTTTTTCAACAGAACACCAACCATTTCGACCAACGAATTAGAGCGTCAATTATCTGATAAACCGCAGATCATTGATGTGCGTGAGCCGCAGGAGTTTCGGGCTGGTCATATTCCAGGAGCGAAAAATGTTCCATTAGGAAAAGTAGCTCGCTACACTCCAAAAGGAAAAACCTATGTCATCTGTCAATCAGGCATGCGTAGTAAAAGAGCTGCAAAAGTATTATTGAAACAAGGGCATGACGTGATCAATGTTCGCGGAGGGATGATGTCGTGGACCGGAGCTAAAAGAGGAGGCAAAAACTAATGAAAATCGTGATTATTGGAGGAGTAGCAGGAGGAATGTCCGCAGCTACTCGCTTAAGACGGTTGAATGAAACGGCAGAAATCATTGTGCTGGAAAAAGGACCGTATGTATCGTTTGCTAACTGTGGACTGCCGTATTATGTTGCGGGAGAAATCGAAGAACGTAGCGACTTGCTGGTGCAAACACCAGCAGCTCTGCAAGCGCGATTTGAATTGGATGTCCGTCCTAATAGCGAAGCAATTGCAATAAACTCAGCACAAAAAGAAGTCACTGTGCAATCAGGAGAAGCTGAATATGCATTATCTTATGACAAATTGATTCTTTCTCCTGGAGCTAAACCGTTTGTACCACCAGCTGAAGGACTAGAAGAAGCCCAAAATATCTTCACATTGCGTTCAGTACCGGATGTGGACGCTATTACTGAATTTATAGATGCTCATCAACCTAAAAAAGCGGTAGTGATTGGAGCTGGATTTATCGGTTTGGAAATGGCTGAAAGTTTGGCACACCGGGGATTAGAAGTCACCATTGTTGAAAAGGCTCCACAAGTATTGCCGCCATTTGATGAAGAAATGGCAGCTTATATTACTAAAGAATTAGAAGCGAATGGCATCAAGCTGTATACAGGACTGGCAGCTGAATCATTTGAAGAAGCTGGTAAAGTAATTGTGCTGGAAAACGGAGAGCGATTAGAAAGTGATCTTACGCTCATGTCTGTAGGTGTCAAACCAGAAACGACACTTGCTGTAGCAGCTGGTATTGAAACTGGAGTACGTGGCGGGATAGTTGTCAATGAACACTATGAAACGAATTTAAAAGACATTTACGCTGTTGGAGATGCTATTGTGGTCAGACAACAAATCAATGGCGAAGATACGATGATCGTACTAGCTTCTCCGGCAAATCGCCAAGGTAGACAAGTGGCGGATGTGATCAGCGACTTGGAACGGAAAAATAAAGGCAGTATTGGAACAGCCATCGTTCGAGTGTTTCATTTGGCAGCAGCTTCAACAGGTCTGAATGAAAGACAATTGCAAATGAACGATGAAACCTATGAAGTAGTGCATATCCAAGGAAAAAGCCATGCCGGTTATTACCCAAATGCGGGAACAATTGTATTGAAATTGTTGTTTCACCCTACTACCGGAAAGATTTTTGGCGCCCAAGCTTGTGGAGAAGACGGGGTAGACAAACGGATTGATATCTTGGCAACGGCTATCAAAGCAGGAATGACTGTCGAAGATTTGCCGGAATTAGAATTTACGTATGCACCTCCTTTTGGTTCAGCAAAAGATCCCGTGAACATGGCGGGATACGCTGCATTGAACTTGATGGAAGGGTTAAGCGATTCTGTACAATGGCATGAATTAGAAGACAAACAACAAGAAGGGTATTTGTTGTTGGATGTTCGAAATGAAAGTGAGCTTGAAAAGAATGGTCGCTTAAAAGGAGCGGTCAATATTCCTTTAGATAGTTTAAGAGAACGACTGTCAGAAGTTCCTAAAAACAAGCCGATTATTGTGAGTTGTCACAGCGGGTTGCGCAGTTATCTTGCGGAGCGAATCTTAAAGCAAAACGGCTATAAAGTGAAAAACTTAGATGGAGCGTTTGCGCTTTACTCTACAGTTAGACCAGAAAAGGTGGTAAACTAATGTATAATTCAATATCAATGCCGGAATTTGAACAAAAATGGAAAAAAGAGAACCTTCCTGTAGTAGATGTGAGAGAAATGGACGAATGGGAAAATGGACATTTAGATGGAGCTGTCCATGTTCCTTTAAGCAATCTATCAACTGCAAAAGAAACATTAGATAGAAATCAAGAGTATTATGTAATGTGTCACTCAGGAGCGCGTTCTTCCATGGCTTGCCAACAATTAGCTAAAGAAGGCTACAAAGTTACAAACGTAATGGGAGGAATTTCTGCTTGGAGAGGAGAAAGAGTGTAATGGAATACGATGCAAAAATTGTCAATCGTTTAAAACGTTCAGATGGCCAGTTACATGGTGTATTAAAAATGATTGAAGAAGAAAAGGATTGTGCGGATATCGTGACCCAATTGTCTGCGGTCCGTTCGAGTATCGATCGTGCAATCAGTTTGATTGTGGCAGAAAATTTAGTAGAATGCGTTCAAGCAAATATCAAAGATGGCCATACCGGTGAAGAAAGTATCCAACAAGCGATTCAGTTATTGATGAAGAGCAGATAAGCCGAAACCACTCATTTATAGGAATCTACAAAATCCGGTGCGGCAATAAAGCTTTATTTAAACTAGGTGTTGCTGGTTCTTGATAAGTGGAAAATAAACTAGAATAAAGACTTGGCTTCTCATTTGAGAAGCCGAGTCTTTTTTTTGAATAAAAATATTGGATAAAATACGGCATCATTATTTTTTTGTTGCAAATACAACAAAACGAGGTTAAGATAAAAACAGAAGACGAAAAATTTAGGAGATAGAAATATGACGGAAATTTTAAGGGATATCGGAGTGATCGCCAGAGCATTGGATTCAATTGCGAATATTGAGTTTAAAGAATACGATTTGACGCGTGGTCAATATTTGTATCTAGTGCGAATTGTTGAAAATCCAGGTATCATTCAAGAAAAAATGGCTGAAATGATCAAAGTAGACCGAACAACAGCAGCAAGAGCCGTTAAAAAACTAGAAGGCAATGGGTTCATCGAAAAAATGCCAGACCTTGAGAACAAAAAAATCAAAAAGCTCTACCCCACTAAAAAAGGGAAAGAAACTGCGACTATAATTCTTAAAGAAAACAGCTACTCAAACAAGGTTGCTTTAAAGGGATTCTCAAAAGAAGAATCTGAAACTATCTCGTTTCTTTTGGAAAGAGTTCGAAAGAATGTAGAAACCGATTGGGACGCTGTGAAAAAGGGACATAAGAGACAGTATTAAAATAGAGATATGAAAGGACACGAGAGATGACTGATGAAATCAAGCGATGTACACTAGAGGATTTAGCAGAGTTACAAAAGATTAGTATCGAAACGTTTAGCGATACCTTTCTGGATCAGAACGAAGCTCAAAATCTGCAGGATTATTTAAACAAAGCTTACAATAGCAATCAATTAAAAAGAGAATTAGAAAATCCACGTTCAGAGTTCTACTTCTTATACGATGGAACAGAACTTGCGGGTTACTTAAAAATCAACACAGACCAAGCGCAAACTGAAACCATACAAGAAAATGCTTTAGAAGTCGAACGAATTTACATTAAATCCAACTTTAAGAGAAAAGGATTAGGTAAAAAACTGATTTATAAAGCTCTCGAACTAGCAGAAGAATATCAAAAGACAACTATCTGGCTGGGAGTATGGGAGGAAAATCTTGGAGCGATAGTGTTTTATCAAAACCTTGGATTTGTTCAAACGGGTGCGCACTCATTTTTCATGGGGGACGATGAGCAGGTAGACTATATTATGACCAAAAGGATCCATAGAGTGGAGGGATAACGATGAAAAAAATAACAGTAGAATCTGATTTTTGGGCATTGTTTCCAGATGCTCAAATCAAGGTGTTGACGGTAAAAAATGTCCATAATCAGAACAGTGAAGAAAGTCGAGCTTATTTTACTGAGCTGCTAAAAAATGGTAAAAAAGAAGCTCAGAAATACCTGACTGAAGAGACGTTTAGCCTCAATCCAGTAGTAGCTGAATGGCGAAAAGCATTTAGTCAGTTTAAAACGAAAAAAGGAGCTCGTTCTTCGATCGAAGCTTTGTTAAAGAGGGTAAGCCAAGATAGAGATTTTACTCCGATTAATCCATTAGTGGATAGTTACAATAGTATCTCGCTAACTTATGGACTGCCTTGTGGTGGAGAAGATGTGCATTCTATCCAAGGCAACCTGCATCTTGGAAAAGCTCAAGGCGGAGAAGGGTTCCGACCTTTAGGAGCTGAAGCAGATTCACCCGCATTGCCCGAAGAAATCATCTATTACGATGATGCAGGGGCTATTTGCCGGTGTTTGAATTGGAGAGAAGCTCAACGGACAATGCTGACAGAACATACAACTGATGCGATACTGGTGATGGAGGCTATTAATTCTGTCCAAGTTCAGCGTGCAAATGAAGCTATTGCTGATTTAAAAGATCTGGTGGATACTTATTTTAAAATTGAAAGCCGCGTTTTAACTTTAACGAGAGAAAATCCTTCAGTTTCGATCTACTGAATGATTTCCATTGAACAGATAGACAAAATAAAGAAGCCTTGTTTTAAGCAAGGCTTCTTTATTTTGCCTAAACTGATTTTATTTGAACAAATTGTGCTCGATAAATGCTCTCCGCGGCTCTAAAAAGTCGGGAAGGGTTAGCGGTACATCGTCAAATTCCGCATCATCATAAGATTCAGGGGCGCTTCTATCCAAAGCGACTTCTTCAGTGGCTACTTCAATCAAGATATTATTGGGTTCTCTAAAGTAAAGTGAATAGAAAAATTCACGATTCTTGATCCCAGAATTAATAAAGTTCTTGTCGGCTACTAATGTTTCGACTGCTTGCAAAGCGTCTTTGTTTTTCACGGATAAAGCGACATGATGAGCTCCTCCGATCCCAAGAATTTCCAAAGGATTCTGTTTATCTTCTATCACGTGGATTTCTTGGTTCAAGAAGCTATCTGCTTTTGATAACACGGTTACTGGTAAATCACCTTGCATCAGGTGCTTCGTGACAGATAGATGAAAGAATTGTTCTAGAATAGTTGTTGTTGCCAAAGAATAACGCACTCTCAAATGAATCGAATCGATTCCGACGATGGCATTTTCAAGGGAGATATCAGCTGTCTCTCTACCAAAATAATCACTCGGAGAACCAGACCCTTTTAGAGGTACCAGACCTAATTGCACGCCATCATAATCTTCAAAACGCAGGATCTTAGAGTCGTTGTAATCTTCAATTTCGCAATTGAATAAACCATAGTCATTCAAGCGCTTTTCCCAAAAGTAAAGAGCCTCAACAGAAGGAACTGCAAAAACAGTTCGTTCGATTGAATTAGTGCCGAATGCTTTATCCGCACCGTTGGTCATTTGGAAAATCGTGAATTCGGTACCTGGTCTGCCTGTAGTATCCGCAAAAAATAAATGGTACATTTCTATATCATCTTGGTTTACTGTTTTTAATAGCAAATCTAATCCAAGTATATTATGATAAAATTGGAAGGATTTCTCAATGTCTCTGTTTATAACCGAAACATGATGGATAGTAGAATGATTCATCATGGTAATTTAGCACATCCTTTAAATGAATGATTGGAGAGAACTTCTTATGGAATATATTAACATACCCGCTTCAGCAAATGAATTTTTTGTGTTGTTTCATGGAACTGGAGGAAATGAATACAGTTTATTAACTGTCACTGGAGATATCGATCCCAATGCTTCTGTCATCAGTTTTCTTGGTGAAGAAGGGGCTGGAGAAACTAGAAGATTTTTCAAACCTTTAGTCAATAGACAACTGCAACGCGATGATTTCAACAAAAAAGTCGCTGCTTTTTTAACGCTTTGGGATACAGTAAAACCGACTGATGCTAAAATCACTTTTATCGGCTATTCAAATGGAGCCAACTTTGTTTTAGGGTTGCTAGGAAAACGTCCGGACATTGCGGAAAACATTGTCTTATTACACCCATCGAATTTAGAATACACTTTTGAAAAGGGCTCAAACAGCCGTATTTTTCTAACGGTTGGCGCAAATGATCCCTTGTCTGTACCTGGAGATGTGATGAAATTAGCGAAACAGTTGACTGAACAATTTCCGTCAACGGAGCTGAAAATGTTGGATAGTGGGCATGAAGTAACGCTTATTGAAGTCCGTGCTGCAGCAGAGTATCTGAAAAAAGAATAAATACACAAAAAACTTCTGCGGTTTAAGAGAAGTTTTTTTGTATTTTCAAACCTTTTACCCGGTTTACTCAAACTTCAGTTCATTTTTGCGAGGAAAATAATGTCTATACTTAAAAAGTATAAGAAATATTCATCTTCAAAAATTGCAACCATGATGATGCTGGTACCAATGGTCTTATTTGGATGTGAAGTCACTTCATCGGCAGATTCAGCGGAATCCTCTTCATCTGCTGTGACAGAGTCAACCAATACGAACGGTGAACTGCTGGATAGTAAACCTGAAGTAGCTGAAGTTGAAACCAATAATGTACCCAATCGTATCATTACGACACTGAATGGAAATCCTCAAACACAAATAGGCTTTAACATATCATAAGCCTTTGTATTCTAAATCGTATCACTCATTGCAAGATGAAGATGTTCAAAAAGTCAGAGAAAAATTTATGCAAATGATTGACGAATTAGATGTGGATTTAGCGTTGCAAGGTCATGACCTTGTAGTTTCTAGAACCAAATCACTGAATTTTGTGCCGACAGAAGAAAACTTCTCTAATGCGACTGTGGATCAAGCGGAAGTTGTATTAAATGAAAGCAATGTTGAATATTACAGAAATCTTTCAGGAACAGTATTTGTTTTGCCAAATACAGGCGGAACAAAAGCGTATGACGAGCTTTATGGCAAATCATTGGAGCATATCCATGAAGTAAGACCGAATTTAGAGTGGATGACTTAAGAAAATCTAGACTACTACAACAATTTATTTGCTCACGGAACTCAACCGCAAAAAGATGTTGTTTTCGCAAATTCACATTCCAATAATCGTGATTCTACGATCCAAAACTTTGCCGTATACAATGTAGCTGGAAATGAACTGACGGTAGAAATTTACCAAGTCTATGGTGATCTGCAAGAAGATGAAGAACGTGCAGTGGAAAAAGTGCATGAGTTTAGGATTGTGAAAGACTAAATTGGCAAATTGAAAAAGTTGTCTCAAAATAAATTTCTGGTGAGGTTTTTTTGCTGTGTTCACATAAGAGATTATTTAGGGATAGAAGCTATCTACAGGTTGATTCCGTCATGTGGTGGAATCTGAAGTTGGAGGTGAATATTTACTATATTGCAGAAATAGATTTTTTTCTGTCTTTTCTGAACAAATCAGCAAATTAATATAGTAAAATTCAGACTGAGTTGATATTATTTTAGCAGAAAAAGATACGAAAATAGGCTATAATTCTAATAGAGAAAAAAGAGTTGGATAAGCTGAAATCAATCATTATGCAACAACTGTTTTTTTATAAAAGGGAGAGAAAGAGCATGGAAAAAGAAGAAATTAATTACGATCAAGATGAAATTTTTTATTTTATTGCCGGTTATACAAGTAATGGTATTCCGTATGGGATAACTTGGGAACAAGCAGAAGAAGAAGGACTAATAGAACCAGAACAAAATAACTAGGAAAAGCTTCAGTATCAGTAAACTAACTGCTGGAAAAGAATTATTGATAACTTAAAGTCTATACTATATCAAAAGAGAGGTGCTTATGATAGCAAATGAAGGGCTGAAAGACATTATATTAGATGTTGTAGACAATCAATTGAAGATGGAAGAACCAAAGTGTACAACTGAAACTTTCGAACGTCTTATTATTTCAGGATATACCGAGCATGAAGCAAAAGAGCAGATTGCTGAGGTTTTGCTAGAAGAAATATACGTTAATTTAAAAAGGGGGAAAGAGCAGTTTGATGAAGAAAAGCTTAGAAATCAGTTAAACCGTATAGAGGGTAAAGAGGAACCAAATCGAGCTCCTACCGAATCTTCAAAAAAAGCAGTCACTGAAATAATAAAGCAAATTGAATATATTGCTGACAGAGCTTTCCCTGAAGAAGAACTGAAAGAAATAATTGCTAGAAAAGAAGAAGCTATTCCTGTGTTGATGGATACCCTTAAGAGAGCAGCAAATGATCCAGAAACCTATTCTTCTGATAAAGACTATGTGGGGCATATTTATGCTATTTATCTGTTAGCTCAATTTAAAGTAACAGCAGTTTATCCAATTGTGGTTGAATTATTCAGTCTGCCAGATGAAATACCGCACGATTTATTTGGAGATACGATAGTTGAGGATGGGGGCAGAATCTTAGCTTCCATTTGCGGAAATGATTTAGAACCTATCAAAGAATTGATCGAAAATGAAAAAATTGATGAGTATGTCCGAGCTGAAGCTATACAAGCATTAGCTGTCTTGGCGTTAAATAATAATATCCGACGAGAAGAAGTCATTGCTTATTATAGAGAACTCTTTAACAAGATAGAGAATATGACTATACTAACGCTGTTAATATCTACTGTTACTGATATTTATCCAGGAGAACTGTATGAGGAGATAAAAAAAGCTTTTAAGGATGAAAAAGTAGACACTTTTCTAATTGATTTAAAATTCGTAGATATGATGATGAACTATGGGAAGTCAGAAGTATTAACTATGGCTACAGAAAATAAACAGTTGCAAATGATTGAGGATACTATTAGTGAATTGAAACACTGGGCAATGTTTAAACAAGAATCTGGAGAAGAATTTCTGGATTTGCTTGATTTCGCTATTCCACTGCCGAAAAATCCATTGAATCATAAAACAATTGTAAATGAAGTGAAAGTAGGTCGTAATGATCCTTGTCCATGCGGCAGCGGCAAAAAGTATAAGAAATGCTGTGGGAGATAAGAGGATAAGAGGAGAAAGATGCTCCAATGATTTAAAAGGGCCTTATCAGGATTTATGCCTGATGAGGCTCTTTTCGTTTATAACAGTAATGTTGCTAAACTAACAAACTGTGTTATATAGAGGGATGTTTTAAACTTAAAAGGGCTATTGTTTTAGGTTTGAATTTCTATTTTCTAAACTGTGAAAAATACATGAGTAAATCGCTAGGAAAATCCAATAATGCATTTTATGACTTAATTCTAAATGCTATAATGGAAATAACGACATTATTAGGAAAAGAGAGGAAAAATGACGACAAAAAAGTATCTTACAACATTGAACACCCGTCCTTTTTTGTATAAAGAAACAAAAGAAATAGCTGGATTAATAGTTCAAGGAATAGCTACAGAAGAAATCAGAAAAATGGTTCTTCAGGAAAACCTTTTCCAGTTAGCAAGTAATGATAGAGCAATCAAGTTTTTAAATGAAATTCTGAAACGATTAAAAGAACTAGATATTTTTTTGATGGATCATTTTATTGAGTCTGATCCTTCTACTAGTAAAGCTATTTTATTATACGCTCTTTTGAAAAAAGATCAGCTGTTTTATGAGTGGATGCGCGAAGTAGCATGGGATAAATTAATCATCATTGAATGGCATCTTACCACAAAGGAAACAATGGCTTTTTTTGAAACCAAATCTGAACAAAATGAAGTCATTAAAAATTGGGGAGAGGCCACTAAAAAACGTTTAGCAAGTGCTTATCATAAAACACTAGTAGACGCTGAATATGCAGTGTTTACTGATGAAGGGCTACAGTTGCAACCTCTTATCGTTAGTCCGAGTGTTCGGGATTATTTAAAAGAAAACAAAGAAAAAAACATCGTAGAAATTTTGTTAGGAGAGTCTTTAGGATGAGACCAATAAATGTACGACTGGACGAATTAAAAGATAAACTTGTAGAACCGAAATTGCTGAGTAACAAAGGTCTGGGAAACGAAGTTGGATTTTATGTATTTGATTACGAACCAGAGCAAGAGCTAGTTGTACGAGAATCTATACCAGATATCAAAAAATATATTGAACGTGAAAATCCAGAAGCTAAGATACAAGTATTTGATCTCTATGATATTGTATTGGAATTTTTTGAACAAAAAGGCTATATGGAAAAGAATTTTAAAATGGAAGAACAAAAAGGCAGTGAATTTTTGTTCGATAAAATGAAAAAAGCTATGCGAATTGCTACTGAAAGGGATTGGATTATTCAGTATATTACGGAACACCTGGATGAAGAAGCGATGGTGTTTATTACAGGAGTCGGCAAGGCATTTCCTTTGATTCGCTCGCATACTGTTTTGAATAATCTACAGACAGTTGTAGAGAAAAAGCCCTTGATTTTGTTTTATCCTGGAAAGTATGAAGAGGGAAGCTTGAAATTATTTTCTCGTTTATTAGATGATCATTATTATCGAGCGTTTAAGCTTATTGAAAATTAAGAGAGCAATGGAGGGAATGGAATGAAGATCCAAGAGTTATTCAAAAAAGACATTAACCGCGAGATTCAAGGAGTTATCAAAATTGGACAAAAAGAGAAAGAAAATATTCGTCAAGAATTAGAAGAATATGTCGTGACGGAAGAACTGGCAAACCATTTTGAAACGTTTTTCAATGCCTATATGCGTGCTTATGATAGACCGACGGATAAGGTAGGAGTCTGGATTTCTGGTTTCTTTGGTTCTGGTAAATCACACTTTTTAAAGATTCTATCTTACTTATTAAGTTCTACTGTAGAGCTAGACGGTAAAAAAGCTGTGTCGTATTTTGAAGAGAAAATACATAATCCATCTGTTTTAGAAAATATGAAACGCGTGTCTGAATCACCTAGTGAAGTGGTGTTATTCAATATTGACTCAAAAGCAGAATCAGATACCAAACAAAATAAAACAGCTATCGTAAAAGTTTTTAATAAAGTTTTTGACGAAATGCGCGGTTTTTCAGCTAGTATTCCTTGGCTGGCACAATTGGAAGAAACATTAGAAAAAAATGGAACGTATGCAGATTTTCAACGTCATTTTGAAGAAGAGACAGGGTTTACTTGGTCTGAAGGACGAGATGAACTGTACTATAACATGGACGAGACCATTACAGCTTTATCTAAAGCTACGAATATGTCAGAGGAAAGCGCTCGAAGCTGGATTGAAAACGGCGAAAACAATTACTCCATTTCAGTAGACAGTTTTGCTCAAAGATTGAAAGAATATGTTGATACAAAAGAAGATGATTTTCGATTGATATTTGCTGCGGATGAAGTGGGCCAGTTTATTTCTGGAAGTACACAATTGATGTTGAATCTACAAACTGTAGTAGAGGATCTAGGGAAATATTGCCATGGAAAAGTTTGGGTGTTAGTCACTTCTCAACAAGACATCGATAGTTTAAGAGAAGACCTATCGACAACTGACTTTTCTAAAATCCAAGGTCGTTTTAATACACGTGTCAGTTTAAGCAGTGCGAATGCGGATGAAGTTATTAAGATTCGTTTACTCGATAAGAGAGAAGCGGCATTTGATTCTCTAACTTTAACGTATGATGAACATGAAGCAGCGTTAAAAAACAAAATGGAATTTGAAAATACTGCTACTATGCGTTTTTATAAAGACAGAGAAGACTTTGCTCGTGTATACCCATTTGTGCCTTATCAATTCAATTTGCTGCAAAAAGTTTTTACAGGAATTCGTGAACACGGTTCTGCTGGGAAACACTTGTCTGATGGAGAAAGAAACTTATTGGAATCTGTCCAACAAGCAACTATCCAATACCAAGAAGACAGTATTGGGAAATTGATTCCATTTTATACGTTTTACGAAAATATTGACCAAGCACTAGAACATTCTGTACGCTCAACTATTATTAAAGCCAACCAAAATGAATCGTTGGAAAGTTTTGACGTGAATGTACTAAAATTGCTTTTTTTAATTCGATATGTAGATGAAATGCCTGGAACCATCAAAAATATGACCACTTTAATGATTTCAGAATTGGAAGAAGACACACTAGAACTAGGAAAACGTATCAATAAATCACTGAATTTATTGGAAAGAGAATTTTTGATCCAACGTATTGGAAATAAATATCTCTTCTTAACGAATGAGGAACAAGATGTGAATCGAGAAATCAGTCGGATTCAAATTCCGACTTCTGAACTAGTTCATGAGGCTGGGAAAACCTTGGTAGATGAGATACTAAATCTCAAGAAATACACATATAAACCATTCCAAGATCGTCCAAATATTCAATACTTAATGGAGGTTTCTCAATGGATTGATGATCGAGCATTGCGCAACGCGCCTATTGATTTGGGTATTCGCTTTGTGACGATCCATTCCGAGTATACAGAAGAACCTGAAGTGATTGCTTTGTCGCAACGCGAACCAAAAGTAGTAGTCCAATTGCCGCAAGATGAAAGCTTTAAAGATTTAGAGTATTACTTAAAAATCACTCAATACTTACGGAACCAATCCGCAAAAACCAAAACACCTATTGTTCAAGAAATCAATGATCGAAAGACCAATGAACGTGGACAAATCCAACAAGTATTCAAATCGAAATTGCAGTCTGCTGTTGAAGAAGCGGTTATTTATGTGAACGGATATAAAGTAGAAACAACAGGTTCACCATTGAAACGGATGGAAGAAGGTCTTCGTGTTTTAGTGGAGTCTACTTATCCTAAAATGAATTATATGGAAAAATCCTACACCAAAGAAATGATTGAAAAACTGATTGAAGATCGCGAAATGGGCTTGTTAGAAGATCAATACGATGATGAAAACAGTATGGCCACACAAGAAATGGAACGTTATTTAGATATCCAAAAAGAACGCAATATGGTTATTACGTTACGAGAACTGATGGAACGCTATCAAAATGAACCGTATGGTTGGAAAGACCTGGATATCCAGGCTAGTTTAATTCGATTAATCCGTGAAGAAAAAGTTGTTTTCACTTTAAACAGCCGGAAAATGGATGTTCAAGAATCAGACTTTATGAAGCAAATCCAAAAGAGAGATACGCAAGAACGCATTGTGGTTATAAAACGTAAAGTATTGGATTCTCGTATCATTGATAAAGTCAAACGTCTAACGAAAGAGTTATTTAGTATTACGGCTATTGGTGAAAAAGAAGAAGAGATGTATGCATCGATTGCTGATCGTTTCAGTAAAGAACAAAAAGACTTGGATCTTCTAAAAGAACGTTATCGCTATAACGCGTTTCCAGATCAAAAGTTGGTCGAACAAGGGCTAAAAGAAATCACTAGTCTGTTGAACATTAAAGATTCTAGTGAATTCTTAACTTATTTAGCTGAAAAAGGCCAAGTCATACTGGATACTTTTGATGATCTACATGATGTAAAAGACTTTTTCAACTCCAATAAAAAAAATATCTATATCAATGCTAAAGAAAAATATAAGTTGTATGAGGAAGACCGCAATTATTTGAATAATGAAGAAATTGACCACATTATGAAACAAGTGAGCGATATTCTTAAAATGGCTCGTCCATATGGCAAAATCAGACAGTTGAATGATCTGATTGATCAATTTAATAATGAGTTGAGTCAACATCTGGAAAATGTAGCTGTTCCTATTCAAGAGTTGATTGAACAAGATCAACAAGACATTGAAAGAGAATTGACTCAGTTAAACGGCTTTGTGGAACACGATAAAATCCAACGCAACTATCAATTCAAATTGGATGATTTGCAACAAAAGGTAACGAATGCTAATACGGTCGGAAAATTGCGTTCGTATAAAGATGAAAGCAAAGAAATCAAATTGATGATCATGCGTCAAATTGAGGACGCCAAACAAGCCATTGCTAAGAAACAGGAAATAGAACGTCAAAGAAGAGAAGAAGCAGAAAAACGAGCTAAAGAGAATGGACAAACAGGTAGTGGCAATTCTGGGACGCAACCGGAGCCTAAAATCATTGACCCTATTCCTCCAGCACCAGAGAAAGTAATCAAACAAGAAAAAACATTGGTGATGGGAAAAGAGGAAATATTGCCGCGCCGAATGGTTGAGTTGCGCACGGAAGAAGACATTGAACACTACCTTAAAACGGTTAGACAAAGCTTATTGGAACAGCTTGGTGAGGTAGACGTTATCAAGTTAACGTAAAGGGGATAAACATGAACAAGACAGCGTTGCGAAAATTCGCAGTACAATCCAGAAAGAAATTAGTAGATGCCGTTAAGCAAAAGGCTTATACATTTGGCATAACCGAAAAAGGAACAACTCCTATTCAAGAACTTCAAGACGGATTGATTATTAACGGAACTGTTTTAGGGGAGACAGAACTGAAACAATATACACATTTAAAAAACCGTATTGTTTCAGAAGGCTACAATGCTGTGATGGAGGAAGCTGCTTACACTTGGTTCAACCGTTTTGTGGCGCTTCGGTATATGGAAGTGAATGACTTCTTACCGATCCATATGCGTATCCTATCTTCAGAACAACCTGGTAAAACGGAACCAGATGCATTGACCAACGTTCTTGAATTGGCGGATGAATTAAATTTAAATCGTGAACGGATTTACCAACTTCAAGATGATAATAAATCTAACAATTTATACCAATACCTGCTGGTAAAACAAAGCAATAAATTAGGGGAAATCATTCCGAATGTATTTGAACCCATTTCAGATGACATAGCCCTTCTTTTACCGGATTATTTATTGAATGAAAATAGTATTATCCGAGATGTCGTGACGATGATTAATGAAGAAGATTGGACAAATGTCGAAATCGTAGGTTGGTTGTATCAGTTTTACATTTCAGAACAAAAAGATGAAGTCTTCTCCAACTTAAAAAAGAACCAAAAAATCGGCAAAGAAGATATCGGACCTGCCACACAATTATTTACACCGCGTTGGATAGTGGAATATATGGTAGATAACTCTTTAGGACGTTTATGGTTGGAGTCTCATCCAGATGAAAAGTTACAAGAATCACTCGAGTATTATTTAGAAGATGCAGAACAAACGGAAGAAGTTAAAGCAGAATTAGACAGCTTAAAAGATCCAAACTTAGATGTGGAAGCCATCAAGTTTCTTGATCCAAGTTGTGGTTCGGGGCACATTTTGGTTTATGCTTTTGATTTGTTCTACAAATTGTATTTATCAAGAGGGTATTTGGAACGAGAAATCCCTCAATTGATTTTAGAAAATAACTTGTATGGTTTGGATATTGATAAAAGAGCTGCTCAGTTGGCCACATTCGCTGTAGTTATGAAAGCTCGTGAATACGATCGGCGTTTATTTAGCCGAGAGTACACTGTTCACGTTCACAGTATTGAAGAAAGCAACAGTATCACTCAAGAAGACATCCACTTATTTGCTAGAGAGAATGAAGAAGTTAAAAAAGCAACAAAAATCTTAGTTGAAACTTTCAATGATGCCAAATTATATGGGTCTATTATTCAAGTTCCAGAAATAGATGTAGATAGTATCGAAAAGCAAATGGCTTTTATTCGTAATGAAGCAGACCTAGATATCTTTACGACTGAATTAGTAGAATATACTTTGCCTTTGTTGGAAGATTTAATTCATCAGTATAGAATACTGGCTAGTCAATATGAGGTGGTGGTTACGAATCCACCATATATGGGATCCAAAGGAATGGATTCAAAGCTCTCTAAATATGTGAAAAAACACTATCCAGAAGAAAAAAGTGACTTATTTGCGGTGTTTATGGAAGTAACAAGAAATCTTACAAGAGAAAATTATTTTACTGCGACTATTAACCAGCATTCTTGGATGTTTCTATCGTCTTATGAAAAACTGAGAAATAAACTTTTGAACACGCAAACTATAGTCAATATGATCCATTTAGGTACAAGAACTTTTGAGGAAATTGGTGGGGAAGTTGTTCGAAATACTTCTTTTGTACTAAGGAAATATGAACTTTCGAATTATAGTGCAAAATACATTCGAATGACAGATATAAATAATGCAGAAATGAAAAGAAAATCCTTTAGAAATTTAAATTTATATTACCTTAGTTCAAAGAATAAATTTAGCAAAATTCCAGGAAAACCTATTACGTATTGGGCGCCTAATCATATTCTAGATGCATTTAATGATATGGAGTTACTTAAAAGTAGTGCTGATGTAGTTAAAGGTCTAGACACTTGTGACAATGAACTTTATTTAAGACATTGGAGCGAAGTTAATATAAATGATATAGGTTTCCTTATTGATGATAATAATAATACTTTTAATCATAAATGGTACCCTTATAATAAGGGAGGCGGATATAGAAAATGGTACGGTAATATCAGTATGATAGTTAATTGGGAAAATAATGGAACTGTTTTGAGAAATTTAAGAACTAAAAGTGGAAAGATGAAAGCGAGGCCACAAAACACTAAATTTTATTTTAAAGAAGGACTCACATTTTCTTCGATTTCAAGTAAATCTTTATCTGTGAGATATATGGAGAATGCAATATTCGGAGGAGGAGGCTCGGGACTGTTTCCGACTAATAAGGAAAATAATTATAGTTATTTAGCTTTTTTGAATTCTTCAGTATCTAGTTATTTCATTAAAATTCTTAATGGAACTATGAATTTCCTTGTTGGAGATTTATTAAGAATTCCAGTTCCTAGTAAACATAATGAAGTAATTATAAAAAGTAAGGATAACATAGAAATTTCAAAAAAGGATTGGGATTCTTTTGAAATCTCTTGGGATTTTGAGCAACACCCATTTCTTACATTTAAGGAGAACACTTATTCTATTAGTGCTAGTTTTTTTAACTGGGAAAAAGAGGCTAGAAACCGCTTTTGGCAATTAAAAACTAAAGAAATGGAACTAAATCATATCTTTATTGATATGTATGAGTTACAAGATGAATTGGTTCCAGAAGTAGATGACGAAGATATCAAAATTCGTAAAGCAGATAAAGAACGCGACGCAAAGAGCTTCTTATCTTACTTAGTAGGCTTAATGTTCGGCCGTTACTCTCTAGATAAAAAAGGATTAGCATATGCTGGCGGAGAATGGGATAGTTCTGCTTATACTCAGTATCAACCAGATGAAGATAATATTCTTACGGTTACAGAAGAATCTATATTTGAAGATGATATTGTTAGAAAAATAGAAGAATTGGTTGCTTTGATCTATAGTGAAGAGACATTGGAAGAAAACTTATTGTTTATTGCGGAAGCTTTGAATAAGAAAGATAATGAAAGCTCAAGAGAACGTATAAGGCGCTACTTCCGTAAAGAATTCTATAAAGATCACTTGCAAATTTATCAAAAACGACCGATTTATTGGCAATTCTCAAGCGGCAAACGTGGAGCTTTCCAAGGATTGATGTATTTGCATCGCTATGATCGAGACACAATAGCGCGTTTGCGGACTGATTATGTGTTGAAAGAAAGTAAAGTCATAGATAATCTCATTACATTAGAGCAGCATGTCATGGATGACGAATCCAGTTCTAAATCTCAAAAAGCACAAGCGCAAAAAGCGGTTGAAAACTATTTGAAAGATAAAGAAGAAATTGTTCAATATGCAGAACTATTAGATCACGTCGCTAAACAACGAATTGAGTTGGATCTAGACGATGGCGTAAAAGTGAATTATGAGAAATTCCAAAATATTGAAGCTGTTCAAGATAAAATGGGTAAAGTAGTGAAACGAAACATTTTTGAAAAACTGAAATAGAAAGGAGGACGTATCTGATGTCAAAAGATATTGAACAACGGATCAAGAGTTATTTCCAGTCTCCTCTAAAAGAAGGGGAGCAACGGAAGATTCTTTATTTATTTGATGAAGAACAGACTTATTTGGAGACGATCAATGAGTTGAGTAGAAAAACTGAACTATTCAAAGTGTTAGAAGTCTATCCAACGAATTATTTTTATGTCCAATATCAAATCGAGCGAAAATTGACGGATGATCATCTCTTTTTATATTATTCAATGCAAGAACCTTCTATCCAAGAGAATCCTTTGCTGGATGTTTTGCTGTATAGCAAAGAATTAAAAGTGGACCAAGAAAGCCAACTTTATTTAACAATCGGCATCAATCCTGATGAAACTGAGCTGAAAGAAGTAGTCGAAACTTATCCGGTATTCTTTCGTTCAAAAGAAAGAATACAGCGGTTTAAGCGTATCTTTCATTTAAGTCCATTTCGGACAAAAGAAGCGGTAGAATACAGTATATTGGCAGCTTTAGTGAGAGCAGCTTCACCCGACTGGATGGCTGTTTTGATCGAGTTATTTGAGGAAGAAACCGATAGTAAAGAGACCAAATGGGATGCTGTAGTGAAATTCGGTAATGCAGAGCGCTTCTGGGAGTTAGTCGAGAATCTTGTTGGTTATAGCCAAGAAACGAGCGTCTCAGGTCAGCGGTCTATTAAAGAGTTAATGCATCAAGTATTTTTGACTCATTTAGATATAGAGTTAGAAGGGGACAGCCCTAGTGCTGTGAAAAAATATTTGCTGCCGAAAGCTAACCCTATTATGGTCTTTTTAAACCAATGGATGAACGCGCGCGACAAGGAAGAGTCTTACGTAAAAGTGGCTAATGCGATTCAAGATGATTTTACGATGGATAAATTATTCGAAGGAACACCTAGCACTGTATTGGCTCAACCAGAGACTTTCCAGTGGTTTGACCAAGCCTTTATCCATCAAATGATTGCTTCTGTCAGCAGCGGCGTGATCGATACCGAACGGCAAGCTCATCTTCTTTCAAAAAGACGCAACACTTTTTGGTATCCACGTTTCAGAGACATGTATCATTTCTTACATTGGGCAATCCGTTTGGTACATTATATGGAGCAGTTTACAGAATCTTTTACACGATTAACACAGGCAGAAGAGGTATGGGATCATTACTACCAGCACATGTATCATGTTGATCAAGCTTATAGGAAACTGTATACCTATTACGATCAGTTAGACAACGAATGGAAAGAGGCTGCGTCTGAATTGCAATCGCAAATGGAACGAGTGTATACCCATCAATTTCTGTCTGTCTTTTCTGAAAAATGGGATCGGCTGTATACGAATAACCAGTCGTTTTCCAATCAAAAATTGCAAAGCACTTTCTTCTCCACAGAAGTACAACCATTTGTAGAAAATGATCGAAGAGTCTTTGTCATTATTTCAGACGGGTTAAGGTATGAAGCGGGTAAAGAGCTCTTCTTGAATTTGACGAAAGAAAAACGATTCAACGGAGAAATCGATTGGATCCAGACAGAGCTGCCTTCTATTACAGCAGTCGGAATGGCCAGCTTATTGCCACACAAGAAAGTTCAACTAATGGAAAATGGCGAAGCTTTGGTGGACGGCAGATTGACTAGTGGAATAGCAAACAGAGAAGCTATTCTTAAAGAAAACGGACATCCAGACTCTATTGCCGTTCAAGCAGATCAATTGAACCAAATGAATCAAGCAGAACTGAGAAATCTAGTAGCAGGTAAAAAAGTTGTCTACATTTACCATAATAGAGTAGATGCTATTGGAGATCATCGACCAACTGAACATGGAGTCTTTCAAGCGACTGAAGAATCCATTGATCAAATCAAGCGTCTCATGAGTCGTTTGACAGTTGAAGTGAGCGCCAGCCAATTTTTAGTGACAGCAGATCATGGGTATTTGTATACGCGAAGTTCAGTGCAACCGACTGAAAAAGTAGTCGTAGAAAAAGACATAGATGCTTGGATAAAAAATAAACGGTTTATCTTATCTGAAAAGTCCGTAGAAGAGTACAGCAGCTTGAGCTTTCAGTTATCTGAACGGTTAGAGACGGAGGGCTACGTTACGGTTCCAAGAGGCATGAATCGATTTGCGTTACAAGGCGGCGGCTACCAATACGTTCACGGAGGTCATTTGCCTCAAGAAATGATGGTCCCATTGTTGCGTATCAAGACGGAGCGAGGACGGAATGAAATTCCAGAAGTTGGAGTAGCGTTAGTAAGCCAAACTCGTACCATTACCAATTCAGTTGTTTGGTTGAATTTCTTACAACTTGAACCAATCAGTGAAGCGAAAAAAGAAAAACGATTGAACTTGTACTTCGAAGACAGCAAAGGAAGAAAAATTTCCAATGAAGTCACACTGATCGCTGATAGCGAAAACGGGTCAAGCGAAGATCGTGTATTTAATGAAAAATTTGTGCTGCTAAGCAACAATTATCAAGTAAGCCAAACCTATTATTTTGTTATGGAAAATGCAAATGACAAAACAGAGATCACTAAAGAGATATTTAAAATTGATATTGTATAAAAGCAAAAAATGCACGGCTCCTACTTTATTGGGAGACCGTGCCTTTTTGTAAGGTTCTTATTGTTCAATCAATTGATGAGTACTTTTATCTACAAAAGTAAGTTCTAAATTTAAAGAGTTTGCAATTTTAGCCACTGTTTCAATCGAAGGAGTATGAGCTAGTGTTTCAGCTCTGGCAATTTGTACTTGAGAAAGTTGGGCTTTTTCAGCCACGTCTTGCTGAGTCATATGTTTAGATTTACGAATGCTTGCTAGCGAAGCCATTAATTCTATTACGTTTTTTTCATCTTCAGAAATACTCTGGATATCCTTTTTTACTTCTGCCCATTTCATTTTCAATCATTCCTTTTTCTTTTTATCCAATCATCGTATTCGCGTTTAGCCTGTTCAATTTCTTTTCGTGGAGTTTTTTGAGATTTTTTCCGAAATTGATGCAGTAAAATCAGTTGATTATTTTCTAAGATACCAAAAAAGACTCTATTAGGAACTGGACGAAGCTCCCACAATTTTCCGTCGATTCGCTTGGCAATAGGTTCTCCTACAAATGGACCCTCATGTTCTAAACGTTCAATTTGATAATAGAATTTTCTTAACATAGAAGAATTGAGTTTGGAAGGATGAGCATCTAAATATTGAATCCATTCTAGAATTTGGCTATTTCCATTACGATCTTCATAAATCTCAATTTCGTATTTTTTCATATAAGCTCCTATGATCTTTCTATAGAGTTATTTTATAACAAAAATGTTATAAAAGCAATGATTTGCTATGTCTTAAGTCGGTAATTATTTATATTGAAAAGTGAAAGAGTACCAAATCTACCGCATACCCGAACATAACTAATTTGCGTTCCTTCATACCAAAAGTTGAGAGAGTACCAAAATTATCTATTCCAGTATAGACAGAGGTGACTAGTTCCTTCATACCAAAAGTTGAGAGAGTACCAAAATCATCATTCAAGCCGTATTTTGCTTCTTACGGTTCCTTCATACCAAAAGTTGAGAGAGTACCAAAATCGTTTGAAGATGGTATTAATTAAAACCCATCGTTCCTTCATACCAAAAGTTGAGAGAGTACCAAAATCCAACCAGAAGCTCTTTCCATAGCGGCAATGTTCCTTCATACCAAAAGTTGAGAGAGTACCAAAATTGCTATCAGCCATTTGTCTCTTTTTAATGGTTCCTTCATACCAAAAGTTGAGAGAGTACCAAAATCATACTTGATAACTTCTTCCCCAAATTTAGTTCCTTCATACCAAAAGTTGAGAGAGTACCAAAATTGTAGCAATTCCTTTGCGCTTTGCACGTTCGTTCCTTCATACCAAAAGTTGAGAGAGTACCAAAATAGCTTGTCTAGCTAATTTAGGTAGAGACGGTGTTCCTTCATACCAAAAGTTGAGAGAGTACCAAAATGAGTCAACCATGCAGCATTCGCTAAAGTATGTTCCTTCATACCAAAAGTTGAGAGAGTACCAAAATTTATGAAAGGTTCTAAAGAAAATGTAGCTTGTTCCTTCATACCAAAAGTTGAGAGAGTACCAAAATCACCATTCACATAAACGTTATAGCCTGCTAGTTCCTTCATACCAAAAGTTGAGAGAGTACCAAAATAGAACGAAATATAATTATCGCCATTGCTGTGTTCCTTCATACCAAAAGTTGAGAGAGTACCAAAATCACCCTAAAGAATATAAGTCAACAGTTAAAGTTCCTTCATACCAAAAGTTGAGAGAGTACCAAAATCCTTACGGTAGTTACAATACAGATACATTAGTTCCTTCATACCAAAAGTTGAGAGAGTACCAAAATAAGGCTATCGACTGGCAAAGCAAGATCTCGGTTCCTTCATACCAAAAGTTGAGAGAGTACCAAAATAAGGCTATCGACTGGCAAAGCAAGATCTCGGTTCCTTCATACCAAAAGTTGAGAGAGTACCAAAATAAGAGTATGCGATGTATAAAGGAGATAAACGTTCCTTCATACCAAAAGTTGAGAGAGTACCAAAATCTTCCAGCAGATTATCTTTATCTTTCAGTTGTTCCTTCATACCAAAAGTTGAGAGAGTACCAAAATAGAAGGTGCAATCTCAGTAATAGCGTCCAAGTTCCTTCATACCAAAAGTTGAGAGAGTACCAAAATTGTTGTGACAACGAATGCAAAGTGTTTCTGTTCCTTCATACCAAAAGTTGAGAGAGTACCAAAATAGGCAAAGAAGATACCAACCGATTGAAAGAGTTCCTTCATACCAAAAGTTGAGAGAGTACCAAAATTACCACAACTCGACATCGCGCATATCTGATGTTCCTTCATACCAAAAGTTGAGAGAGTACCAAAATCAGATACTAAGAGAGAATGGACGTTGGAGTTCCTTCATACCAAAAGTTGAGAGAGTACCAAAATCTAGTGAGCTGTACATGTCACTATAGGTCGTTCCTTCATACCAAAAGTTGAGAGAGTACCAAAATTTTATGATTAGGACAAGTTAAAGATGACCAGTTCCTTCATACCAAAAGTTGAGAGAGTACCAAAATTAGTGTGAACATAGTTCCTAAAACATTTTGTTCCTTCATACCAAAAGTTGAGAGAGTACCAAAATCATTCCGCTTAAAAACTCTTCTTCGACTTCGTTCCTTCATACCAAAAGTTGAGAGAGTACCAAAATACAGAGATATAAGATTTACAGTAGACCCAAGTTCCTTCATACCAAAAGTTGAGAGAGTACCAAAATCTGCTTTAATGTGTGCGCTTGATTCATCTGGTTCCTTCATACCAAAAGTTGAGAGAGTACCAAAATTGATACCAAAGTGTAAGTCTGCTAACCCGAGTTCCTTCATACCAAAAGTTGAGAGAGTACCAAAATGTACTCACTTAATATTATAGGGCTTGTACTGTTCCTTCATACCAAAAGTTGAGAGAGTACCAAAATGATAGACTGATTATTTGTTGATGGGTTTGGTTCCTTCATACCAAAAGTTGAGAGAGTACCAAAATCAGTCTAAAAGCCTCGGCATTCGGTTCGTGTTCCTTCATACCAAAAGTTGAGAGAGTACCAAAATAACATAACAAACTATCAGTTCGGGCGAGGTGTTCCTTCATACCAAAAGTTGAGAGAGTACCAAAATCCGCAGGTAGACCGGCAACAGTTGCCTCCAGGTTCCTTCATACCAAAAGTTGAGAGAGTACCAAAATCTTCGATAACTCTGTTACTTGATTCACTTGGTTCCTTCATACCAAAAGTTGAGAGAGTACCAAAATTGGATGACGTGTCCGTCGATGATGTCATCAGTTCCTTCATACCAAAAGTTGAGAGAGTACCAAAATGAGTTGAAAAGATGTTAAATCATTCGTGTTGTTCCTTCATACCAAAAGTTGAGAGAGTACCAAAATGCGTGTAAATCCTAGCATTTCTCTAGAATCGTTCCTTCATACCAAAAGTTGAGAGAGTACCAAAATTTGGAACGTCCAACAACCCAGAATTTCTAAAAGTTCCTTCATACCAAAAGTTGAGAGAGTACCAAAATAGAGGAGTCACCTACTGCAGCTATGATTAGTTCCTTCATACCAAAAGTTGAGAGAGTACCAAAATATAGTTCCCAAAACACCGTTAATAGTACAGTTCCTTCATACCAAAAGTTGAGAGAGTACCAAAATAAAAGAATTTAGAAAAATACTAAACTTTTTTGTTCCTTCATACCAAAAGTTGAGAGAGTACCAAAATGTATGATGCTCTCCAGCTGCAGCCACTTTTGTTCCTTCATACCAAAAGTTGAGAGAGTACCAAAATCCACCTTTTTTTTTATATTTGTTTTTGTTAGTTCCTTCATACCAAAAGTTGAGAGAGTACCAAAATGTATATACTTATATAGTAGTTGTATAGTTGTTCCTTCATACCAAAAGTTGAGAGAGTACCAAAATTTGCTGGCATATCGTTAGCCTATGCTCGCTGTTCCTTCATACCAAAAGTTGAGAGAGTACCAAAATTTGAATGATTTTTTGTAAGTTCATTTTTTCTGTTCCTTCATACCAAAAGTTGAGAGAGTACCAAAATGATGGACGAATTCATTGGAGAATACGAAGAGTTCCTTCATACCAAAAGTTGAGAGAGTACCAAAATAAGGTTAAACATCAATCTATATCGATTCATGTTCCTTCATACCAAAAGTTGAGAGAGTACCAAAATTCATGAACGTACAAGGCATAACAAAAGATGGTTCCTTCATACCAAAAGTTGAGAGAGTACCAAAATCTGCTTGCATAATGATTGTGATAACTGGTGTTCCTTCATACCAAAAGTTGAGAGAGTACCAAAATTCAGTGTAATCTGCTTGCTTGTTGCTGAAAGTTCCTTCATACCAAAAGTTGAGAGAGTACCAAAATCGTCTCGTCAAGTTCTGCCAGGGCTTCAATGTTCCTTCATACCAAAAGTTGAGAGAGTACCAAAATGGGTTGTCTTTATAACTCTTTATCAAATCAGTTCCTTCATACCAAAAGTTGAGAGAGTACCAAAATTGTTGAGTTGCCAACTAATAAAGGCGGGAAGTTCCTTCATACCAAAAGTTGAGAGAGTACCAAAATATACCACCTAAGGATTGTTGAAGCGCTGCAGTGTTCCTTCATACCAAAAGTTGAGAGAGTACCAAAATGTTAAGGGCTGTGATAGATGCGTATGATTGTTCCTTCATACCAAAAGTTGAGAGAGTACCAAAATCGCTAATGCCAGCTAACAAAAGCAAATCTAGTTCCTTCATACCAAAAGTTGAGAGAGTACCAAAATCTTGCTGATGTAGAGCTTGATAACGATACGGTTCCTTCATACCAAAAGTTGAGAGAGTACCAAAATAGCTTGTTTTTGGCTTATATACTGTTCTACGTTCCTTCATACCAAAAGTTGAGAGAGTACCAAAATCAGACTGGAGCTTAAAAGAAGCTTATGAAGTTCCTTCATACCAAAAGTTGAGAGAGTACCAAAATTATTAACAATATCTATTTTTGAGTTTGTTGGTTCCTTCATACCAAAAGTTGAGAGAGTACCAAAATCGTGAAACATTTAAAGCGTGCAAGGGACTCGTTCCTTCATACCAAAAGTTGAGAGAGTACCAAAATTACTTGGCGGGATGACTATAGAAAGATGCTGTTCCTTCATACCAAAAGTTGAGAGAGTACCAAAATTTACTCGTTGATCTATATTTCCCATTTTATGTTCCTTCATACCAAAAGTTGAGAGAGTACCAAAATACGGTCAACGGTTTCAATCCTTTCTATTGGGTTCCTTCATACCAAAAGTTGAGAGAGTACCAAAATGCCAATTTCATTATACCTTATCAGTTAGCAAGGTATCAAAGTAATTAAGAAAAGATGTTGGAACTCCTGTTAAATCAACAATTACAGGAGTGTCAGTTAATAAAAATAGTGAATAAACGTAAATAAATTGTTCTAAGTTATCCACAGTTGGAAGACTCAAAATAACCGTTTTTTCTTGGAAGTTATCCACAAGATTGATATACCAATTACAAGCTTGAGAGAAGAGGTGATCTTCCCAATTAATAGGAAGAATATCCTGTAGTTTATCTTTTTGAAGTACACAAGAATGTATATTAACAATTCTATTTTTGTAAAGAATGTTTTGAGCAGCGCTAAAAGGATAATTTGATACAATAAAGTATTGAGAACTATTAGAAGTTGACTGTAAATGATTATCTAACTGTTGTAACTCAGAATTAGTCAGTTGATTTTCAGGATAAATTAAACCAAAAATCTTTCGTTTAGTTACTCGCTCCATCACTTTTAAGTGCAATAGTAATTGATTGAGAGTAGATAAATTATTTTGATTCACACTGTCTATAGATAAAGATTTTTTAACCATATCGTTATTGAAAGGCTGTAGTCTAAAAGGTAAAGGAGAGAAATGGGAATCATTGCTTACCAATTCGACTTCCTCCATTAATTCCTCCCAACTATCCACTAATTGTTTGTAAAAAGGGGATAACTGCAGCAAACCAAAGAACTCTGTTTGGATTTGAGTAACGACTTTATCAAAATCTTTAGAAATCATCTGTTCACTAAAAGAGAGAATATAGAATTGATAATCTTGCTTAGGAAGCAACGTTTGGTTTTCTTTGACCTCTATTTTTGAGGATTTATTACTAAAATACATAGATAAACTTTCAATAATAGAGTTCCATTTTTCTAGGCTTCCTTTTAATAAAGTTACTTTATCAGTTAAGAGTGTGTCAGTTTGATTGGAATCAGTGATATGCCATTCTTTCATAAAATCACCATAGGGTTATCAGTTAATGTTTCTTCTACTAGAGTTTTATTTCCTACCAATAAAAACATATTATTGTATTGCTTTTCTGTCACAGCCATAGCTCGAACTGATCCATGTGCAGGTAAATTATTGCGCAGACTCATCATATATGTATCTAAGCTTGAGCGATTTGGAAAAATTTTAGCATAGACAGAAAATTGAACCATAGTAAAACCGTTGTTGATTAAATATTTTCTGAAACGAGCATAAGTTCTTCGTTCGGGTTTAGTATTCATTGGCAAATCAAAAAATAACATTAAACGCATAAATTTATAAGGCGATGCCATTGGCAGGGTAGACCAACAGATCTGGATTTTCTTCATTCATACTTTTAATAAAACTTTGAACGAGAATGTCGATTGCATTTAGAATAGTTTGTTTTTGATTGCCAATCAAAATTTTATTTGTACTAATAAGATGAACCAATTTATGTTTAGTTTTGCTATCAAGGTAATCTTCTTTATTCATTAAAATATAGACCCATAAATCAACTATTGGACGAAACGATTCAATAATATCATCTACTAAATTAAACGCATTATACTGATTGTGATGTCCGATTCCAAATGCTGGATGGAGTCCGTGTGCTGCAATACTTCGTGCAATGGTAGAACGAAGAACTATATATCCGTAATTCAACCCAGAATTGATACCATCCCAGCTTTCTCTTTCCCGAATAAAGTCTGTACCAAAAAGAGTTTTAAAGTAAAGTTTTGCAGCATGACCTTCTCGATTCGTCTTGTCTCCTGCTGTAACATCTTCAGCTAAAGCATATAAAGTATGTATAATTACAGGATCTTTTTTAAAGTGAGCTAGAACAGAAGCTTGATTATAAATTTTTATTTGGATAAATCGTTGCCACATAACAGCTTTAGTTGCTGCTGACCAATTAACTTGACGATTCAAAACAAGGGATGACTGATGATGACTATGGGGAGCAAGAGAGTATATGTTAGGAAGGTGTTTTTCATCACAAAAGATCAATAAAATATGGTAATCTGCTAATTTATTGATCAAACGGCCAGTAACGACTGTTTGCTGATTATCCACAATAATAGTATGTATATCGGAAAGAGGAATCAGTATTTCTGCATCTTCACGCACAACTTTTAAATTGTCTAAGTAAACTTTTAGATAATCAGATTGTTCAATATAAACGATACGCCAACTCATTTTCTCACCTCATTTTAGGATAGATAGATATAAAAAAAGCCCCAATAAAGGGGCGATTTCGGCATAAAGCCTTTTTTTGGTAGGTTCTCTCAAACCTTTGGTATGAAGATGTCTTCCGTCGAAGACAATTATAGTATAACGCCTATTTTGTTTTTTGTAAAGCACTTTCATTGTCAAAAGTGATAGATTCTAATACTTCTTTAAAAGGTTCAGAGAAGATAGGATATTCATTTCCTAAAATATCAACATTATATTTTATTATATTCTGTAGAGGACCAATAGCTGGCATTTGTTGGTTATCACTTCTAAAAGCAATGTCATCTACTTCAATACGACTTGTTTTAGGATTATTATCACCTCTAAATATTTTGTCGTAATGAACCAGTTTTTTTATTCTTTCACCAGTCTCAGGATCTTCCATTTTTTCTTGTTTATCATAAGAGATACGATCATTTTTATATAGGCTAAATTGGAAATGATAACTATTATCAATTTGTTTATATGGAGCTTGACGGCCATCTAAGTCATTATATTTTTTCATATCTAATACATACTGATCACCTTGTTTTTTTAACCAATTATACGGAACTCCAAGATATTTATACTTTCCATCCTCATTTTTATAAATATCTACGCGGATGCTCTTACGACTAAGGAGAACAACATCTTTTTTAGCTCCAGGGTACTTATTAGTAATGTCTACATGAATCCCTAATTTACTATCCAAGTATTTCAAACTTTTCACTGGTACTTTCCCATCTTTTAAAATGTATCCATGTTCTTTGTGAAAATCTTGGAATGGATTGTCTGCATGAGCATGTTCTTCCATAACTTTTAAAACTAATTCCCAAGTCTTTGAATCATGCTGAGCCATAAGAAAAGCTTGAGGATTCTTCTCTATTCTTTTCTTTAGACCATCAAAACCCTTTTTATCTAACTCGTAGATATTTTTAACTTTTCCAACGGTATATTTTTCGCCGTCTTTTTCACGAGTCGAATAAAGCGTTTGGTTTGTCATAGTTCGATTTGGTTTGCGATCTACTTTATGAGAATATTTGATTTTACTTTCATAGTTGCGCAATCCTCGTAAAAATTTAATAGTTGGACTATTAAATAATTCACCTTCCTCGAGAATTTCTCCTGTATCTTTATCTACTACAACGCCTTCTTGGTTCATTTCAATACTCTTGAATTGTTCGAATAAGGGCATTCTTCCAATTGCTGCTACAATCAATGCATCTAATGCATGGTGTGCATGACCTGCGTCTCGGTCTTTATTTAGCTTAGCTCGTCTTCTCAAAGCGGCTGTAAAGCTGCCTCGGATAGATAACACTCTAGTAGGAATCTCATTATTTTGGTAAAAAGTCCGTAATGAAGAAGAGAAGCTGCGCATAGCGTATTGTGTATCTACCAAATTACGATTAATAAAATTCTTTTGAATTTCTTCATCATGTTGAATATCACGCTGTTCTAATAAATAGCCGAGCTTTTTCTTACTAATTTTTCTGGATTGAAATAAACTCAAGCATGCTACTTTAAATTCATCAAAAGTTCGTTTTGCTTTTCCGCTTTGAAAGTATTGGAAAGGAGTCAATTGTCCTTTATCTTGATTTTCCATTTGGTAACACAAGACTTTATTTTGCTGACTATCATCAAAGGAATAAGAAAGAGGAATGATATGATCAACCTCAAATTTAGTATGGTCATGTACAATATCCGTAATTGCAATCCCTTTACCAGTGTAGATACATTTTCCATCTTGAGCATCCCAAAGTTTCAAAGCTAGATGTTGTTTACTATTCAGGTATAAATCTTTTAAGTTATCCACTTCAAGCAATTCAGACATTCGTTTTTCAAATTTTCCTTGGTTCCGTTGCATATCATTGTATTTTTTCTTTTCCTCATCACTGTTTTTTTCACGAGCCATTTCTACTACTACGTAATCTAATTCACCATATTTTTCGCGTACAGCATTGGTAATTTTAATGGCTTCACGGTGAGCCCGTTTTGCAACAGTACTTAAAATAGCTTCATCATCAAATTGTATTTTACTGCCTGATTGAAGCTTTTCCAGACGACTTTTGCCTAACCCGCGTTCAGTAAAAAGCTCCATTTGATTTTTGTTTTTTTCCCATAATTCAGGCAAAATTAAGTTCATCGCTTTTTTTGACAACGCATGGTATTCCTTAAAAGAAGTATCATTGATTAAAGCCAAAGCGACTTCTTGTAACGGATCGTCATAATAAGTAGAAAATAATTCGTGTAATTGTTCTTCACGACGAGTTAAACTTTTTTCAGCAGTTAAAATTTCAGCAATTTCATCTAACAAATCTCTATTTTCTAGAAAATCTTCTGGAATTATTGTCTCGTTCAATAATTTTTTTAATTTATTGTATCCCTTAAATTCTGTAAATACGGGTTTGTCTGTCTTTAGATCTAAGCGTGCTCCTTTGATTTCTTCTTCATTTGGAATGCTTTTAAGTTTAGCAATGTTTTTTAACGTAATTTTCTTTCCTTTTTTTGCATATGTTTCGATAAGATAGTGTTTGTCTTCTTGAGTCAGTGATTCTATATTTCCAGTTTCATCACTTGGGAACTTAAGATTATTTAAATCATTCAGCAAATTAAACAAGTCTGTTGTATATGCTCCTCTAGGAATACGAAATGCCTCAGGAAAATAAGTTCCGCGACCACGCATTTTATTGATCATACTTTCATGTTCAAGTTTTCCTTCTTTGTTAAAGAACCATTGACCATATGGAGTAGGAGACTTTTCAGATCCTGGTCCATCATAATATTCTCGGCGATTATTGATTAACTCAATATACTGTTCAATAAATTCTTCCGTGATATCTGAATGAAACTCTTGTTGTGTTGCTAAAAGAGCCCGAGCTTCCTTTTCATAGTCAGAGGTTTTAAACCGATTGGTATGATTGCGAACAACTTCATCGTTTTTTAGTTTTTCATATTGAATTTCGATTATGTATTTCTCTTTTAGTTTTTCTGCATTTCTTTTCAGCTGTTCTTTAGTAGATAGTTCACTGCCATTAGTTTTTTCGTCTTCTTCAGGAGTGTCTATAGTAGTTCCTCTACGCTTAACAAGATGGTAAAGAGCAGCTGCTAGTTCTTGTTTTGATAATTCTTGTTTTAGGCCTTTATACCGAGCTTCATAAGGATCTGTCTCTTGAATAAGCGAACAGGAAAAGCCATTTTGTTCAAGGAAATCTGTAGTACGTTCTAGTCTATGTTTACGTCTCCGTTTTAAACGACGGGCTCCACGGAAAGACCGGCGATCTTCATTTGCGTTTCGCGTAGCTTCTTCAAATAAACGTACACCCGCATCAATAACTTCTCCAGTAGATTCATTGATAATTCCCCATCCAACACTTGAAATACCGATATCTAATCCTAAAACTAAGTTTGACATAAAAATCCTCCTCTTTAACTGATAATTGGTATAATAAGATTTTAACATGAAAGGGAATACAAAAAATAGAGCAAAAAGGAAAATATAACGATCTTTATCATAAATGAAGAAATCGATTTTGTAAGACGAACTCTTGTGTTATGCGAAATAGGGCTATCGTTTTTTAATATGAATTTCAGCAGCAGCGTCTGAACAGGCATAGCGTTTGTTTTATATAGATGAGTTTTAAAGAAATTGTTTACTTAAAAGTTAACTTATTGCATAAGAGATATGGAGTTTAGCTAGACCTAAATAAAATTAAAAATTAAAGAAAATCTGCTCATTTTGCGTAAATTATTATAAAGGTAATGCTAGCTTCACTATATTAAGGATAACTACTTAATTAATTGTAAAGGGTAGTAATTACGTGTTATAATAACGCTGAAATGGAGGGGCTATTGATGACTACGATAAAAGCTAGAAAACAAGGCAATTCAATTATGATTACTATTCCTAGTTCGTTTGGTATTAAAGAAGGAGAAGAATTCTTTTTTATCAAAAAAGATAATGGTGCAATTACGATGATACCTAAAATTGAAGACCCTTTTAAAAATGCTCAAGATGGAGAATTTTATGATCCAGATCTAAACGTTGATTACATGCCTGCTGAAAGAGAACTAGATGGGTTATAAACCGAAGCAGAGAGATGTAGTCATCATTGATTTTGCACCGTCTAAAGGATATGAGATTAATAAGCGACGTCCTGCACTTGTAATGAGTAGTGATGACTATAATCGAGCTACCAATCTTGTTATTGTTTGTCCGATTACAACAACAGAAAAGGAAAAAGTTTTTCTCATCCCAATTTTATCAGAGAAGTTGCGTGCTAATGGAACAGCTGTTAGTAAAGTAAATACTAATCAAGTTTTTTCATTAGATTATACAGAACAGGCAAATAGAAATATTCAATTTATAGATAGACTTGAAGAAGAAAATTTTTACCACATTGTTCAGATGTTTATGTATAATTTTTCTTTCAAAATTTAAGCTTCCATGAGGTTTTTGTATTTTAATTAAACAAAATAGAAGTCACCCTCTTCAGCACAATAGGTGGGGACTTCTATTTCAGTTAGTCAAGATTAATTCATTATCTTGGAGCGCTTATGGGTTTTTAGTGTTTTTATCAATACATGTAAGCTCTAAATTTAATGAATTTTCAATTTTAGCTATTAGTTCAATAGAAGGAATAGGAGCCAAAGTTTCAAATCTGACAATTTGCACTTGAAAAAGTTGAGTTCTTTCAGCAATTCTGCTTGCTCAATATCTTTTTTTGGAAGTCTTATATGAAATTGATGTAATAAAATAGACTGTTAATTTAAATATATCCTATCAGGAGCCAGAGAGTGTAAAATATTTTGTATAGAATTTTAACGCAATCATTTTAAATGACTCATTGACAGAACAATGTTTTTTTTGCTATAGTTCTAAATGAGAATAAATATAAACCTAGACGAATGGGGATTTTTTTGTGAGTGTAGCAGGTATCTAACCAGTAAGTTGAATAGCCGATAAACTATCAGTTTATTTGGCATGCTTATAAGTGATACCTGTCGATAGATAAAATATTGTATTCTAAAGACGATAGTATGTATGACTATGGTCTTTTTTTTGTACCCTCTAGGTTTAATGATTTATTTTGGGACAGGTATCTCTTCATCGAAAGGGAGAGAAGAATGGATAAAGAAACACTCACTAAATTACAATTTGATAAAGTTCAAAAAGAAGTTCAATCTAGAGCGATTGGGCATTACAGTAAAATCCGAATTGAAGAACTTGCACCACAAACGAACTTAGCAACGGTAAAAGTATGGCAGCAAGAAACACAGCAAGCTCGCTTGATTTTGGAAAGCAATCAGCATGTGCCATTTATGGGACTAATTAGAATTGACGCTTTAATGACGCAAGTGAAAAATGGGATGGTATTGTCTCCAGGGGACTTGATTGAATACGCTGATTTCCTTAGAAGTAGCCGTATGATCGAGCAGTTTTTTGATAAAAACCAATATCAAACTCCGCTGCTTTACCAATATAGTAAGAGTTTGCCGAGCTTATTAGAAATCGAAGAAGAGATTTATCAAAAAATCCAGCACCAAAAGGTCAGTGATGATGCATCAAGAAGTCTTAGAAAAGTACGCAGGCAAGTGCGGGAAAATGAAAAAGAGATTCAAGATAAGTTAACGAAGTTCTTAAAGCATTCGAGTAATAAGAATAAGATTCAAGACGGTATAATAGTTCAAAAAGACGGACGTTACACAGTCCCAATCAAGTCAAGCTATAAAAATAAAGTAGCTGGAAGTGTGATTGAACAATCCAATAAAGGTACAACAGTCTTTGTTGAACCAGCGGCCATAGCGAAACTAAATGAACAGCTGATTATGTTAAAAGCCGAAGAAGTTGCAGAAGAATATCAAATATTAGCTCAGTTAACAGGTTTTCTGGCTGAGAATGAAACTACGATTGAATTCATTATAGAAACAATCACTGCATTTGATATGATTTTTGCGCGAGCAAAATATAGCCGAGAAATCAATGGAATCACTCCATTGGTGAATAAATCAGAGACTATTGTCATAAAAAAAGGCATCCATCCATTTTTACCAAAAGGATCGGTTCCGCTAGATTTCACTTTAGGTGAAGAACATCGCGGGTTAGTCATTACTGGAGCAAATGCTGGAGGCAAGACTGTAGTGCTAAAAACAGTTGGTTTATTAACTTTGATGACAATGTTTGGTTTACAGATTCCTGTTGCAGAGGGAACGGAAATAGCAGTATTCGATGAAGTATTTGTGGATATTGGAGATCAGCAAAGTATGGAAAATGCATTAAGTACTTTTTCTGGACATATGAACAATATCGCTTCTATTTTAAATAAGACAAAAAGAAATACTTTAGTTCTATTAGACGAAATTGGCAGCGGGACGGAACCGAACGAGGGTGCAGCTTTAGCTATCGCGATTATGGAAGAATTATATGCTAAAGGAGCTTTGGTCGTTACGACAACCCATTATGGAGAAATTAAACGTTTTGCTGAAGAACATGAGGATTTTATTCCAGCAGCAATGGAATTTGATCGAGAAACATTAACGCCTAAATTTATTCTTCATTTGGGGGAAAGTGGCGACAGCCAAGCTCTGTGGATTGCTAAAAAAGTTAATATGGCTTCGTCATTGATTAAACAAGCAAAAAAATATATGGATAAAAAAGATTATCCAACCCAGAAAAAATCTTTTATGAAAAGTGAAGTGAAGTTCGAAGCTGGCATAGAGAAAAAGATTTTATTAGGAAAAGGGGACCGTGTTATTCTGACAGAAAGCCAACAAAAAGGGCTAGTATATGAAGACAAGGGTTCAGATAACGTTTATGTTTATTTTAATAAAGAAGTTGTAGAAGTACCGAGACAAAGAGTCCAACTGTTAACTTCAGCTAACGAACTGTATCCAGAAGGATATGATTTGGATATTTTATTTACAGAGTACCAAACGAGAAAAACACGAAGAGACTTAGATCGTGGATCCAAAAAAGCCCAAAAACAATTAGACAAAGAGATGAAAGAAAGAAAATTCGATGACAGAATATAAAGGCTAACTGAATAAAAAAATTTACACTAGCATCGCTAAGCATAATACTTTAGAGGTTCTAGTGTTTTTTTAGTCTATAGGGTAATTTAAATAGCGGACATTCAATAAAACATAGATTATTTTTCAGATGGAAAACTTTCTTCTTGTCGATAAAATATAAAATTAAAAGCTATTCCAATTTCAAAAATAGCAACGCGTTTTTGAACCATTGCAGATTAACTTACTTTTAGCTATTGGTATAAAAAAATTAGCCGATGACTATTTTCCTTTTGATAATACAACAGATAAAGGTACAATATCAGTAATAAGCATCTAGTGAATGATAGGAGGGATCATTTTGTCTGATACCAAAAAAAATCCAATAACAGTAGAAGAGTACATTCAAGAATTTCCTAAAGAAGTGCAAGAAATCTTGCAAAAAATTCGAGCTATCGTGAAAGAGGAAGCGCCAGAGGCACAAGAAAAAATCAGTTATGGGATGCCGACTTTTTCGTACAAGGGTGTATTGGTTCACTTTGCAGCTTATAAAAATCATATTGGCTTTTATCCTACTCCAAGCGGCATTGCCAAATTTGAAGAGCAATTAAAACCCTACAGACACGCTAAAGGATCTGTCCAATTTCTACTTTCAAAACCTATTCGATATGACTTAATCAGACAAATGATAAAAACTCGTGTAAAAGAGAATCTAACTAAAGCAAAAAATAAGTAACTAGGACTGAATAATTTTCTTATGTTTTGCTGTTTTTTAGTTGGGTATTTTAGCTATAATAAACTATAAGATAAAACAAGAAATCAGATAGTTTCGAAGGGAGAAACAGAATGACGATCAAAATCGGTATTGTAGGCTATGGAAATTTAGGTAAAGGTGTCGAAACGGAGTTAAAGCTTAACCCAGACATGGAATTATTAGGGATTTTTTCAAGAAGAAATCCTGCTCAAGTAGCCAGTGAATCAGCAGTCTATCACTTAGATGATATCCAACAATTTAAAGATAAAATCGATGTATTGGTCCTTTGCGGAGGCTCTCGTTCAGATATTCCGGAACAAGCTCCTGAATTGCAAAAAGACTTTACGACAGTAAACAGTTACGACAACCACGGAGAGATTCCAGCTCACTTTGACAGTATTAATGAGGTAGCTCTTGCGAACAATAATGTTGGAGTAATTGCCACTGGTTGGGATCCTGGGCTTTTTTCATTGAACCGTTTAGTGGCGGAAGCAGTGTTGCCAAATGGAAATACGTATACTTTCTGGGGCAAAGGAGTCAGCCAAGGCCACAGCGATGCCATCAGACGTGTAGACGGCGTCAAAATGGGTGTGCAATATACGATTCCAAATGATGAATTGATCTCCCAAATCAAAGATGGCAAAGACGTTTCGTATACCAAAACTTCTTCACACAAACGGGTTTGTTATGTGGTGGCTGATGAGGGGGCAGACCAGGAAGCTATTACTCAAAGTATCTCTACCATGAAAGATTATTTTGAAGGCTATGAAACAGAAGTCCACTTTATTGATGAAGCTGAGTTCAAACAACAGCACACAGGTATGCCGCATGGCGGACGCGTAATTCGTCGTGGCTATACGGATGATGAAAATATGGCAGTGTACGAATTTAATTTGGAATTAGAAAGTAATCCTCAATTCACTGCAGCTGCAGCGATCGCTTATGCGCGAGCAGCACACCGTCTAGACAAAGAAGGCAATTATGGAGCTAAATCAGTTTTTGATATCGCACCAGCTTATCTTTCTCCTAAATCTGGGGAAGAATTAAGAAGAGAGTTACTGTAATCAACATAGAATCTCAGCGGACCGGTTTCGTTGAGATTTTTGTACATAAAAGGAGGGGGCAGCTGTGGGCTATTTAGATTATTTTACCTTTCCTGATGCAGAAGTAGAGTTTGATTTTTTCAACGCGATCAAACGAACGGTATATGACTCATTTTACCCTTTTCAAATCATGCCGAAGCACCGATTTGAACGGATTGATTTTGAACCAATCACGATTTTATATGGAGGAAACGGCTCAGGCAAGACGACCGCTTTAAATATCATTGCAAAGAAAACAGAGCTGCAGCGAGAGGCAATATTTAATCAATCGAATTTCTTTTCAGACTATTTGAACTATTGCTCTGTAGAATTAGTGCAGACGATTCCCACTCATAGCCGTATTATCACAAGTGATGATGTGTTTGATTATATTTTAAACATTCGGAATCTTAATGAGGGAATCGATTATAAACGAGAAGACCTGTTTGAAGAATATTTGGAAAATAAATACTCCAAGTTTCAAATGAAATCATTGGATGATTATGAACAACTCCGCAGAGTGGTGGATGCAAGAAGGAAGACACAGTCCAAATACGTTCGCAATGAATTGATGGACAATGTCCGGGAATATTCCAATGGTGAAAATGCCTTTCGCTATTTCACTGAGAAGATAGAAGAGAATGGATTGTACCTTCTTGATGAGCCGGAAAACAGCCTTTCTCCCCAGCGGCAAATGGAATTGATGAAACTGATAGAAGATTACGCGCGTTTCTTTGGCTGTCAGTTTGTCATTTCTACGCATTCGCCATTTCTGCTAGCTCTCAAAGGGGCGAAAATCTATGACTTGGACAACGATCCTGTAGATGTCAAAAAATGGACCGAACTGGACAATGTGCGCACGTATTATGATTTCTTTAAAGAACATTGGATGGAGTTCGAGTAACATGTAAGTGACCAGAGATAAGACGGAAAATGGATTTCAATTATCATCTTTCCCTTTTTTTACGTTTTTAAGACTTGAGATAGTTGGTTTTTCATTAGACGAATTGCTGATAACTGAAAAGGTGCCATCTGTTTCGAGAATAACTGCCCTTACTTCATCAAGAGAAGCGTAACCATTTGAACGGACGGCTTGTAATATTTCTTTTTCAGGAACGCGTTCCTTTTTCATAGAAAATCTATTGAACTGTCCATCGTAATAAAGTAACTTAGGAGACGATTTGATTAGCTGACTAAAAAAATCTGAACGAACTGAAAGCCATGAAGTGATAAATTGGAGTAAGACAAGCAGGCCAAAAGCCAGTATTCCATCCACCAAGGCAATATCTTGACTCGTTAATATGCTTCCTAATACAGAGCCTAACGCGACAGTAACAATGAAATCAAAGGAATTCATTTTAGATAAGGTACGTTTGCCGGAAATTCTCAAAACGAGCAGAATCAGTATATAAGAAAGAGTGCCCACAACAAGAATCCGGATGAGTGAAGAAGAGTCGCTAGTAAACATTTTTTATCTCCTTTCATTAAATGTTGATAATTTTGATTTAGTAATAGTGTATTCAAATTATACAGAAAAGAGATACTTTTGTTAAATAGTAACAGCCCCGCACTGTTAATTTCCACGTATTAGCCATTTCTGCTGGCATTTAAAGAGACTCAAATATATGATTTTTATAGTGATCCTGTAGATGTCAAAAAATGGACCGAACTGGACAATGTGCGCACGTATTATGATTTCTTTAAAGAACATTGGTGTAAATTTGAATAGAGTGGTTCCTTTATATTAGCTAGTTCTTTTCGATCAAGCCCTTATTCCTGTTAAGTACACAAAAAGTGAAACAGCTTCGTTTTTTATTGAATGGGCAAATAGACATTTGTCTAGTAAAGGTAAGGACCATTTGGATGCCTCGTTCCTCTTCGAATAGACGCTATTTGGTTAGTAAGAGCCATTCGGATGCTTCATGCCACCTCAAATGGATGCTATTAGCCAAGTAAGAGCCATTCGAGAGGCATCGTCTACCCAAAATGGACGCTATTAGCCAAGTAAGAGCTATTTGGGAGGCATTGTCTACCCCAAATGGATGCTATTCATCTAGTAAGAGCCATTCAAATGCTTCGTGCCACCCCAAATAGATGTTATTCACCTAGTAAGAGCCATCCGAATACTTCGCCTCACTCCGAATGGACGCTATTCGCTCAGCAAACGCACAAAAACACTTTACTTAGCCAAAATAGCCCTATGCAATCCAAAACAGAGCTGCCTCATTTTATCTTGAGACAACTCTGTTTTTAAGACTCTTTATTCTAAATATGTCAAAGCTTCTTGCACAAAGGAAGCAGTACCCATATATAAGTAAGTTTCATCAATATCAAATTTCGGGTGGTGATGACCATGGAAAGAGCCTTCAATTTCACGCGGGTTGCTTAAAAAGAGAAATGTCCCCGGAACTTCTTGCAAGAAAAAAGCAAAATCTTCCCCGCCCATCAAAGGTTCACGAACTTCCGTCAGCACATCATCGCCGAAAATCTCTTTTAAATTACCGACAACTTCAGCGGTTACGTCGTTATCATTGATGACAGGAGGGTATTTGTAGTCGTAAGTTACAGTGCATTCCACGCCAAATGTTTCTCCGACTCCTTTAGCAATATGTTCTAACTTAGCACATATTTTTTGCCGGATGGCATCATCAAATGCTCGTACTGTGCCTTCAATTTCTGCATTATCTGGAATAACATTTTGATTAAAACCACCGTCCACCCGTGTTACGGAGACCACTGCAGGATCGATGGCTCTTAAGTTTCGGCTCTTAATCGATTGGATTGCGGTAATCAAGTATCCGATAGCGTTCACAGGATCATCTGACAGCTCAGGATAAGCACCGTGATAACCTTTGCCTTTGACTTCAATGAGAAAGCGATCCATGGAAGCCATCATCGGTCCGAATTTATACCCGATTTTGCCTTTTGGTGTATGCGGGTCGATTTGTCCTTCGTGAAATCCTAGGACACGAGTCACTTTAGGATTCTCCAGCACTTTTTCTTCAATCATCGGTTTAGCACCGCCAGGATATTCTTCGCCTGGTTGGAACAATAATTTAACGGAACCGCTAAAAAGGTGACGATTTTCTTGTAAAATTTTTGCTGCACCCAGTAACATTGCTGTATGTCCATCATGGCCACAAGCATGCATGTTTTGGTTCAGCGATTGAAAGGGAAGTCCTGTTTGTTCTTGGACAGGTAATCCATCCATATCGGCACGTATGCCCAATACCCGGTCTTTATTTAGACCGGATTTTGTCCCTTTTATCAATCCAACAATCGCATTTCCGTTTACATACGAAGCATCATAGTCAACTCCATAAGTTTCTAATACTTGAGCGACATATTGCACAGTGCGCGGGAGTTCCAACGCTAATTCAGGAATTTGATGTAAGTCCCTCCGCCAGTGGATAATATCTGTTTCAGTGTCTTTTGCCAATTGAACAACATCTATTTGAGCCAAACTAAATCCTCCTTATTAGAACATACGGAATAAAATTTCTGAAAATACAACACAAGCCAATACTGTGCCCACGATGACCAAAATACTGACGATCGCTCCTTTATAGCCGATTTTACGAAATGCTGGCCAGTCTTTCCCAACCGATACCCCGGCATAAGCCAAAATAGGAGTACATAATGCCAGTAAGCTGATTTGCTCTACATGTGTTACCACTACAGCGGAAACTGGCGAAAGGGGAATGGAAAAGAGAATAGCGATCATTGAAATGTACGCCATAGCGGGCAAATTAAACGGAATGAGTTGTTTTAAAATCAAACCGACCAGTGTAAATAACAACAACCAAAGAATGCCGTAAATCGATTGGGTTATTGTGGCTCCATAACCGAGGACATTCCCAATAAGGGCTATAGACCCAGATATCAAAAGAGCCATTGACCAATCTAAAATCATTGTATTATTTAATTTAGCTTTCTCCATATTCACTCACCTGTTCCTTTTTTTCTTTAGTCAACCAACCATACACTCGCTCGGTCAGAGGCAGACCGATAAATAGTGCGGTATAAATACTGATTACTGAAGAAACAAGATTGGAAATTGCTGCGTAGGCTTCTAATTCGGTCGCCATTTCAGGATAGCGTTCCAACAGTGTTCCTAAACCTCCAACCATCATAGAAGCTGAACCAATACCCGAAGCTAAGGCCAACGAGATGGGTGAAATAAATGACAGCTCCGCCAATACAGACATTAAGAAACTAACCGCAATAACACCAAATACGGTTCCAACGATATAGTTGGTCATAACACCACGGAACTCTGGTGATTCAGCACCATATTTTTCTGAAATCAATGTAACGTTTGCTTCACGGCTGACTCCGAATGTCATACCGACAGATTCGCGTCCCATACCGAAAACTAAAACAGCAAGCGGTAATCCAATGGCAAAGGAAAAACCTTCCCCTAAATTTTGCAGAATAACAGGGATTCCAGCACTAAGGACTTCTTCTATGGCAGCGCCACTAGAAACCCCCAGCTTAGCCAACAACAACCCGCCAGCTAAAGCCATCATCTCAGAAGCGTGATGAGTACTTTTTTCTGTCACTATTTTTTGCTTGGGAATTAAGTAAAATAAGGTCATTAAAATCATAGAAAAAATCAGTGGCGCCAAGGTGAAAGAAAATCTCCCCAAAGGTATACGTTGTGTGCCGATCAGCTCAGCGATTACGGTGAAGATCAACACCATAATCTGTAGTGGGTAATTTTGCCAGCTTTTTTTCTTTTCCATACTCATCCTCCTTAAATGATTCCTAATCTCTGTATCTGCCTTTTTTACTTGGAAGAACTTAAATTAGTATCTTTTATTATGAAACTATTTAATGAAAATTTAATATTAGACGCTAGTGTAACATCTAACTAGTCTTAAGAGCAATACTTTTTAGAAATAAAATGAAAACTAAATGAAAATAATGAGCGTTCTTTAACTATACGTTCAAAAAAACAGCCTTACAAAGTGACAGAAGCCACTTTGTAAGGCTGTTTTAACGATTTATTTTAAGAAAAAGAATCTTATTCCATTGACACGACCATTTCCAATGCTTCTAGCGGTACTTGATGAGTTGAGAGTTCGTAGACACGGTTTTCTTTTTGCCACATGATGTCAACGAATACGGAGTCTCCTCCTTGTGGATAATCAATGAGGATCAGGCCTTTTTCACTTGGTGCGGGGAGGCTGCTTTCTTCCAAGTAAGTAACGATTCTCTTAGCTATTTCCGGTGCGTCCATTTTATCTACAGATAGAGAATGGATGGTGAAGTCCCAATTGCCTTCTTCCCAACTGAGGTATTGGCTTCCTGCAGCACCTTCTCCATAACCGGTAATCCCATAACCTAAATCAACGGCGGTTTCCTCATCAGGAGTTGCAGAAACAGCGCCATTCATTTTGGCGTCCATTTCAGCTAAAGCCGTATCGGCATCTGTATAAATGGTTCCTGACACGGCAGCTAGATCATTCCCTTGCTCGTCAGTGTACGCAACGGTATATTCATTTTCATTATTGGTTACGATATTGGCATGGCTGTTTTCCGGCATATATGTTGGCAGGAAAACAACCGCCGGATCCATTTCTAATTCAGAGCGGACTTCCGATTCAGATGATGCGCTTTCTTCTTTTGACGTATCACTCGATTCTTCCTGATTGCTAGATGACTCGGCGTTAGATTCGCTACTCATACTACTGGCAGCTTCACTACTTTGTGACTCTTCCATTTGCGCAGAAGATTCCATCGGCTCTGAATCAGAGTCAGAAGAGCAGCCAGCAAGCAGCATACCGCATACCCCAAGAACGACTAAGGGTTTGTAAGATGCTTTTGCCATAAAAAAGACCTCCTTATTTCTTACTTTTATAGTACCGCTCGCAAAATAAGATGTAAATCAATCTGATTATAGGTACACAAGGGAGGAATTTTAGTCTCATTCTTTATCGCTTTTATTCAATGTACATAGAAAAAAACACAAGTCAAAACAACTCTACACTACTATTTAGAAGGATTCTCTGAGCTTCAAATCAAAGCTACCCCTTCTGGTACATCAACACCCTTGTCAATTTTTAGACATAACTTTGTGACAAAAGGATGTCTTGCTAGTGCAATGGTTTCCAATCATAAAATAAAGCGGTTATACTGTAGCCAAGTTAAAGAAATGGCAATACTCTCATATTCACCTCGCTTCAACCCATCTTGTCTATCTTTCATAAGATAGCCGCTTTTCTTTCTTATCCACTCTGGATAACTCTTTCATACACACTTATTTTTAGGTAACACAAGTTCTTACTCTTCTATACTATTTTGAATACCCTTTTTTATCTGTGCGATTTTGTTGAACCGAATCGACCTCTTTTTAGCATACCTACGATTATTTAGTTTCTCATCAGTAAACCCTCTCGTTTTAGACTTCACCTAATAATTCTACTTATTTTTCTACACTTCCCATTAGGCTTCTATTTGTCCACCCCAAAAAACAAATCTACCAAAAGGTGTGATAGCTATGATTATGGAGAAAATTTCTTCGTTAAATTTTAAGCACCGTTCGTTTTATGCACGCTATATCAAGCGTCTAATGGATATTACGCTCTCTTTCATAGGATTGATGATGTTATTATTGCCTCTGCTAGTGATTGCCGCACTGATTCGTTTGGATTCTAAGGGACCTGTATTTTTTTTGCAAGAACGTATCGGCCAATATGGCAAAACCTTTCGGATCATTAAATTCCGTACAATGATTGTTGGCGCTGAGCATATAGGGAGCGGGCTGCAGATTCACAGCTTTAAGGACGCACGTATCACCAAAGTCGGTTTGTTTTTGCGCACAACCAGCCTAGACGAACTGCCGCAATTGATCAATATTTTAAAAGGCGATATGTCACTGGTTGGTCCAAGGCCCCCAGTGACATATGCACCATATATCGGATACAAGGCTTATCCTGAGTGGGCTAAAAATCGATTTTTGATTAAACCAGGTCTGACTGGATCTGCTCAGATTAAATACCGGAATAATGTGGAGTGGGATCAGCGGATGATAGAAGATATCCATTATTTAGAAACGCTCTCTTTTGTGACAGATCTGCTTCTCATAGTCAAAACAGCCGTTAAGTTTGTTGAGAAAGAACCCGAACAAAATTCAGTGGGAAGCTCACCAATAAATCAACAGGAAAAGATCAAGGAGGTTATCAAATGATAAAAAGTATTTACATGGATAAAGGATGGGGTGTGCTTCAGCAGGACAAAGAAGGAGGAGAAACACTTCATTTCCTATTTGAAAGAGAAGAGGGGCGTGTAGTTTACCCTTTTATCAAACGTCCAGCAGGAATAGTAGATGGCACACAATATTATGATTTAGTGACTCCGCGTGGACAAGGAGGTATCTGGATCGAACAAGCGCAAGAGGGAAAAGAAAAGGTTTTGATTCATCAATTTAGTAAAGTTTTTGACGATTATTGTACTCGTGAACATATCATCGCTGAATACATTCGTTTCAGCCCTTGGTTGAATCAGGCGAAATGGTTTGAAGAAGACTATACGATCTCTTATTTTGGAGAAGTGTATTGTACAGACCTGACAACTGATTTTTTTAATGAAGCATACAGCTCAGCTTTACGCCAGCAAATCAGAAAAGCCATAAAAAATAACGTCATTATACGTTTTACTTCTAATCCTGATTTTATTGATGAGTTTTTAAGACTGTATCAAATGACAGCAAAAGAACAACAATTCAACGAATATTATCAGCTCGATAAAAGATTTCTACAGCGTTATTTTGATTTTTACCCAGACAAAGTGGTATTCGCAGTAGCTCTATTAAATGAAAAAGTGATCTCAGCAGCCATGCTGTTAATAGGGGAGGATATCGTCCATTACCACTTTGCTGCCACAGATCCTGAATACAAACACCTTCAACCGAATAGTTTGCTGATTTATGAAGCTGCCAGTTATGGAGAAGCTTACGGCAAACGATTATTTGATCTCGGATCGGCTAAAGCCGGCAGCAGTCTGGAGAAGTACAAAAAACGGTTTACTGCTAAAGTAAAAAGTTATCCGTTTTATCGAGGCACAAAAGTTCGCAACCAAGGTGTTTATGATCAATTGGTTGAGCAGGCGAGCGATGTGCAAGAAGGGTATTTCCCCGCATACCGCAAATAAGTACGAAGTGAGGTGAAAGCAGATGGAGCCGTTTTTTACACCGACACCGATTCAGCCACTAACAGAAGATTTCCAACACAATCGATTTTACATCAAAAGAGAAGATTTGATACCCCTATCTTTCGGTGGCAACAAAGCGCGTAAAGCTTACTACTTTATCCAAGAAATGGAGCAACTGCAAGCGAACTGTCTGGTGACTTATGGCAGCAGCAGTTCCAACCATTGCCGAGTTATTGCTGCGGTTGCAGCAGCAAAAGGTTATCCTTGTCTGATTATTTCTCCCTCTTCACAAAATACCCCCACTATGAATCAGCAACTCGTTGAGACCCTCAATGCAAAACTGATTTTTACCCCTTTATCCCAAGTCAGGGAAACGATTCAGCAAACGATGGAACAATTGAAGCACGATGGTCTGCAGCCTTATTTTATTCCAGGTGGTGGACATGGAAACAATGGAACACAAGCTTATGTGGATGCCTATCGAGAAATCAAGGCAACTGAAGCTGAAAAAGGTATGTCATTTGATAGGATTTTTCATGCTTCTGGAACGGGGACTACCCAAGCTGGTTTAATTTGCGGCAATCGGTTGTTTGAAGATTCAAAGAAAATCGTCGGTATCAGTATTGCAAGAGATGTGGAAAACGGAAGACCGGTCGTACTGGAATCAGCGAATGCTTATCTGGAAAGTTGCTCATTACCACCCATCTTAGAGGAAACAGTCATTTTTGATGACCATTACCGAGCAGGTGGTTATGGTAAGCATCACGAGGACATTACTGATGTTATCAAGCAGGTTTTTATTCACGAAGGCATTGCACTAGATCCCACATATACTGGGAAAGCTTACTGGGGCATGATGCAATATATCAAAGAGCATCAAATAGAAAACCAAACAATTTTATTTATCCACACAGGAAGTAATCCTCTATTCTTTGATTATTTTCAAAAATACTGTCTTACAAGGAGTGTGAGAAATGAAGATCACTTATATCGAACTGCAAGAGCTTCCGAAAATGGCATGGGGAGCAATTGTTGAGAAAGGTACACTTGATGTAGTCGTTTATCATGGCAGAAGTGTTGAGACGAAAAAGGAATTTTTTGTGGAAGGTGCGTGGGAAGGCGACTTTGCAGAAGGACGGTTTGATCAAGCCGATTTTTTTAATGGATCAGGCGGAAGAATGAATCAAAAAACATTCAAAAAGTCCTTTATGTTCGTCACATCCAGCCATACACTAGATCGATTGCACACGATTCGTTTGAAAAATAAACTGGTCGTCTCCAACTCAATGCCGTTTGCGCTACACTTGGCACATACTCGATTGAATCCTCGATATATGGATTACGAAAAAGACTTAAACTCGATTCTAAAAGGACTTTATCACTACAAAGACTGGATTCCATTAAAAGGAAACAAAGAACTCAAATTGCATTATTATTGCAACTTGATAGTGGATGGACAACTCTCCATTAGTAAAGAAAAGAAAGCTAGCATGGAGCCATTTGAAAATTTCACTCACTACCGAACCCTCTTAAGTCAAACGCTTCAACAATTTGTACAAAATGCAAAAAGTCCATTCAGGCGAATTTCTTATGGGATTGTAACCACTATTTCCAAAGGTTATGATTCAGCGGCTTGTGCTGTTCTTGCGAAAGAAGTTGGCTGTGACACAGCACTATCCTTTGGTCGACCGATTACTTATGAAGAAGACTGTGGACTGGAAATTGCCCAACAGTTAGGCTATTCTTCCATCATTTTGAAAGATGCCTCGGCTTATTTAGCCAACGAACAACTGATAGAGACAGAATTTGTATCTACCGGTGAGTTGGGAAGTGGCGTTGTATATGCCTCTTTTGAAGAGGAAATGACCGATAATATCGTCCTTTTTGGAGAAGAAGGAGACGAATTTTGGGGCAAAGATCGCTCGGATGCCAATGCGGAATTTCGATTTCCGGATGACGTTATGACGGGTGTATCACTGATCGAGCATCGGTTGCGAGTAGGATATATTTTTGCACCACTTCCGACTTTCGGCGGTGTCGAATGGAAAAGTTTGTGGGAGCTAAGCAACTCTTTTGAGATGGAGCCGTATTCTGTCGGCGGTTCTTATGATCGGCCTATTCCAAGAAGAATTATAGAAACAGCCGGAATTCCCAGAGAATCCTTTGGGGTAGAGAAAAAAGGTGTAGGCATCAATTATCGGTATGACAGCTTTTTACGCTTGAAAGAAAGAATGTCAAAAAAATCTTTTGATTCTTATACAGACTATTACAAAACCCATCGGAAATTTGATAAGGAATACTTACAACGCTGGTTGCGTTACTTTTTAGATACTAAAAATGTTTACCTACATGTAGCGCTTCGAAAGATTGGGGTGGAGAGCAATCTAACCATGCCAAATGCAGAAAGTGAGACAAATCCCGGTGCTCCTGCTTTTTTGATTCATTGGGGAGTCGAAGAAATACAGAAAAGATATCAAAGCGCATTTGAAAAGAAAGATAAAAGACGTTTGACAGCGCTGAGGGCTGAAACAGTCTCAAGTGAAAACGGCAACCAACATTTGGACAAGGTGACTGTTGAGACTGGAAGGGGGAATGGAAAATGAAGTTTATTGAAACAGAAAGCATCGCACCCTTAGCTTGGTGTGCCAAAATTGAAAAAGAAACGCTGGCTGTGGAATTAACTCATGGCAGTAAAGTTGAAACAAGAAAAGAAGGTTTTGTAGAAGGTGCGTGGGATGGAGAGTTTACAAGTTTTCAATTTGATTTGGCCGATTTTCTGATGGGGTCGGGGGGAAAGCATGTAACAAGGGAGGGTGAGGAACAACTTTTATTTGCTACTCCGTCGCATACTTTAGAACGGTTGTATGCTGTTAGAGTTGAAAGAAATTTATACGTCTCAAACTCGCTGCCGTTTATTCTCGTTCAATCAGAAACCCATTTAGACGGACATTATTCTCGATATGAAGAAGACCTCAACACGATTCTAAACGGTCTTCAATCAGTCAAAAAATGGATTCCACTGGTTGGAAACAAGCGGCTGCAACTGTTTTATCATTGCAATTTTCTAGTGAACAGCCAATTGGAAATGGCAGTTCAGCAAAAAAGGGATATGGAGCCGTTTGCTGACTTCAAAGACTATGAAGATCGCTTGTTAACTGCGTTGAAGCGCTTGAGAGACAATGCCAGTGTATCGGAAAGGTTAACTACTTATGGCTTAGTCACTACCATTTCAAAAGGGTACGATTCTGCAGCCTGCGCTGCTCTGGCTAAAGAAATCGGCTGCGAGATAGCAGTGACCTTTAATCAGCCTGAAAAGTATGCAACAGATTCTGGAGAAGAAGTAGCACGACAATTAAATTATCCTCACATCATTCAAAAAGATGCCAATAGGTACCTAGAGAATAAAGAATTCCTTGAATCTGAATTCGTTTCTTCAGGTGATTTGGGAACCGGGATCGTTTATGCAGCTTTTGAAGAGGAATTTAAAAGGAAATTGGTTTTTATTGGACACCGCGGTGATTGTGTTTGGGGCAAAAATGCACTAGATGTTAATAACGATCTGCGCTTTAATGATTTTGTGTTCGCAGGAACTTCTCAAGTAGAAAACCGACTGAAAGCAGATTACATCTTGGTTCCTGTTCCTTATTATGGGGCAGTACAGTGGCCTTCGTTAGATCAAATATCACAATCATCAGAGATGGAGCCCTATTCGGTGGGTGGGGACTATGATCGACCTATTCCTAGAAGAATGGTTGAAACAAGAGGAGTGAATCGGGAAGAATTTGGATTTAAAAAGGCCGGTGCTGGTTTTAATTATCGCTATGACAATTCTAATCGTTTGAAAAAACGGATGTCTCCTCATTCGTACCACTCTTTTTACACGTATTTTCTTACCCATAGACGAAAATCTTATCAAAATATTTTCCGTTGGGCTCAGTATTTTTGGAATACTAAAAGAATCTATAGTGGTGTATTGCTTCATCGCTTAGGAATCAAAGTTCCTTTTAAAGAGATTGAATTTGATGGCGTTTCAAATCCGGGGCTCCCTTCCTATCTTTTTCTTTGGGGAGTTGCCAAACAGATGGAAAAATATCGAACAGGACTAGAAAGGCAGCCCAAAACGTTACCAGAAACAGTTAGAAACCGATCGTATAAAAGACAGGAGGTAGTTAAATCATGAGTACGAATATTCTTATCCTAAGTTGCGGTACACGCAATAAAATCGTAGCGTATTTCAGACAAGAACTAGCTGGTAAAGGAAAGGTCGTTGCAGCTGATTCCAGTCCGCTTGCTCCAGCGCTCTATGAAGCCGATGAGGCGGTAATTGTTCCGTCTATCAAAGACAAGCACTATTTAGAGACGCTGTTGTCATTGTGTAGAGAAAAAAAGATCAAAGCTGTTTTTTCTTTAATCGATCCTGAACTCAATTTGTTGGCGAAATACAAAAAAGACTTTTTAGCCATCGGCACGATCCCTATTATTTCAGATGTAGAAAAAGCTGCGATGTGCTTTAATAAGTATGCTTTATATGAATTTTTGACGCAAGCACAGATTCCTACTCCAATAAGTTATTTGGAAGAACATAAATTTTTACAGGATATGAGAAAAGGGCTGATCTCTTTTCCGGTCATTATAAAACCTTATGATGGCAGTGCCAGTATGCAGATTCATAAAGTGCATTCCAGTGATGAAATGGAAGACTTGATGGTATGTGACGATCATCTGATGATCCAAGAATTTATGGATGGTATTGAAATAGGGGCAGATGTTTATGTTGATTTGCTTTCTCGAAAAGTGGTCTCTATTTTCACCAAAGAAAAAATCAAAATGCGTGCCGGAGAGACAGACAAAGCCCGTTCTATAAAAGAGGGGAAATTATTTGATCTTATTCAATCTGTTGTTGAGAAGGTCGGTTTGACCGGGATGCTGGATATTGATTTATTCAAAGTCGGAGATGAGTATGTGATTTCTGAAATCAACCCGCGCTTCGGCGGCGGCTATCCGCACGCTTATGGCTGTGGCGTATCTTTTCCTCGCATGCTCCTCAATAATCTGGAAGGAAAAGTAAATCCTTCTCAGATAGGAGAGTATGAAGCAGATATCTATATGGCCAAATACAATGAGATCAAGATTATTCCAGCAGCAGAGTTGCCTAAAGAGATGATGATTTCCTTACCAATTCCAGACGCCGCTTCTTCTCAGAGCTGACTCGTTGTTTAACGCTCTGATGAAAAGCGGTTAAAAATAAAAATAGACGAAACAGGAGTGAACGCTATGGAGCAACCAAAAAGAATATTACTCTCTTCCCCGCATATGTCGGGAAACGAATTGAGGTACATTGATGAAGCTTTTCAAACCAATTGGATCGCCCCGCTTGGACCGAATGTGAATCAATTTGAAACAGACTTGGCTCATTACGCTGGAACAAAAGCAGCTACAGTGACCAACTCAGGAACTGCTGCTATTCATCTAGCGTTAGCTGTCTTGGGTGTCCAAAAAGGGGATAGAGTATTTTGCTCTACGTTTACTTTTATTGCTAGTGCCAATCCAGTTCTTTATCTAGGAGCCGACTTGGCTTTCATTGATTCAGAGCCAAACACTTGGAATATGTCGCCTATTGCCCTAGCTAGAGCTTTAAAAACAGCTAAGCGGGAGAATCAGTTGCCAAAAGCCATCATTGTTGTCCATCTATACGGACAAAGCGCCAATATGGAAGCCTTGCTTGAAGTTGCGGATGCATATGGTGTTCCGATTATAGAAGACGCTGCTGAGTCCTTAGGTTCAACGTATAAAGATAAAAAGAGCGGAACATTAGGTAAAATCGGTGTTTATTCTTTCAATGGGAATAAAATCATTACTACATCTGGTGGAGGAGCACTAGTATCGGACGATGAAGAATTAGTCGAAACAGCTCGATTTTTGGCTACTCAGGCTAAAGACTCAGCTCCTTATTACCAACATTCAAAAATAGGCTACAACTACCGGATGAGCAACATTTCAGCAGGTATTGGGATCGCTCAATTACAAGTCTTGGAAGAAAGAGTAGCCAGCCGTAGAGCAGTATTCGATCTTTATACACAGGAAATGAACAACATCGAAGGAATCCGGTTCATGCCTGAACTAGAAGGGTCTGTTTCTAATCGTTGGCTGACGACGTTGCTGATTGATCCCTTTATCATTCAGCAAAAGCCGTTTGAAGTGATGCAGCTGATGAATGAAGTGGGCATCGAAACGCGTTTGCTTTGGAAACCACTGCACTTGCAACCTCTGTTCAAACAAGCTAAGTTCTATCGCCATAATGAACGAACGAGTCCTGTATCTGATTTACTGTTTGCTATGGGCTTATGTCTCCCCTCAGGAAGCAATTTGAGACTGGAAGAGCAATACCGTGTCATTGAAACACTCCATCAAATCTTTAATCCTCAACTAATCTACGCACCAACCATCAAAACACCAGCATTCTCTGATTACTAACTTCCTTATCTCAACCATTCATTGAAAAAGGAGGAATCCAGTATGTCAAAAGCTTTAGTGATGGCATCCATCGCTCCTATGATCTCATCTTTTAATCGCGACAACATTCGCTTGCTGCAAGAAATGGGGCTTGAAGTCCACGTACTAGCTAATTTTGCTGAAGACAGTGAAAAGCCAACAGGCCGGAACCAACAGTTTAGAAAAGAGTTAGAAGCTAAAGGCGTAACGGTCTTTGATGTTGCAATAGACCGAAATCCATTGAAAAAAACCAACCTGCAAGTATTTTTTCACATCAAAAAAATCTTTGACCAAGAACACTATGCTTTGATCCATTGCCATTCACCAATAGGAGGTGTGTTGACTCGACTGGCTGCTGCAGAAGCTCGGAAAAGCGGCACAAAAGTTATTTACACGGCTCATGGTTTTCATTTCTTTAATGGGGCTCCTAGAAAAAATTGGCTGTTGTACTATCCAGTTGAAAAATGGTTAGCGCGTTATACCGACTGCTTGATCACTATTAATGGAGAAGACTATGAAGCGGCTCACCTTCGCAAATTTAAAGTCGGTTATCTGACTATGATGGAAGGAGTAGGGATCGATCAAATGCGTTTTATCCCCACGAATGATGCACTTCGAAAAGAGGTCAGAACAAAACTTGGTTTCCCAAAAGAGGCGTTTATTCTGATTTATGTCGGCGAATTGTGCACCCGGAAAAATCAACGGGTACTTATTGAAACTGCAAAGTTGCTGGCACCGGATATAGCAGATCTTAAGCTGCTGTTGGTCGGAGAAGGAGATAAAAGAGAACAGTATATTCACCAAATCAGTGAACTTGGGGTGGAAGAACAAGTTGAACTATTAGGCTACCGTGGAGATGTGAACCAACTGATGCAGATGGCGGATGTCGTAGTTTCTTCTTCCAAACAAGAAGGACTGCCCGTCAATATCATGGAAGGAATGGCAACTGGTCTGCCCTTAGTAGTCAGCAACTGCCGTGGAAACCGAGATTTGGTTCGCAACGGACAAAACGGTTTTGTGGTCGAAGAAGAAGCGGCTCAGTTTGCTGAAGCAATCAAGGAGCTGTATGCATCAAAAGCTCTGCGTAAATCATTTGGAGCTCAGAGCTTAGAGCTGGTACAGCAATACGGCATCAACACGATCTCGCTTAAAATGAAAACTCTTTATCAAGAAACGTTGCAGACGGCGATCTCCATGTCTTTTACCGCAGCAACGTTGACCTCAGAACAAAAGAAAACGACAAGATGAGGGTGTTAAACATGATCAATCCAAAAGTGAGTGTCATTGTTCCGATTTACAATGCTGAAGCATTTTTAGTTTCTTGTGTTAGAAGTGTCTTAGCACAAACGTTGACAGATATCGAGGTTTTGCTAATAGATGATGGATCTTCTGACAGCTCAGCGGTTATTTGTCGGCATTTTATGCAACAGGATTCACGAGTCACTGTGATCAATAAAGAAAACGAAGGAGTCTCGGCAACTAGAAATCTAGGTCTGGCATGGGCAAAAGGCGAATACATTGCTTTTCTGGATGCTGATGACACGCTGATTGAAGAGGCGTTAGAGATACTCGTTCAAACACTCGAAGAAAAACAAGTAGAGGTTGTTTTTGCCAATTATTTTTACCTCTACAATGATCGAAAAGTTTATCGCGGACCCCGAATACCAGGAGGAATCTATCCTGTAACAGAGCTCAGGTCACAATTGATCGACGATGGGACCTTATCCGGCATCTTATTTGGATCGGTGGGGGCAGCTTTGTACAAAAGAGCATTGATCGAGCAGCATCACATTCGGTTTCAAGAAGAAGTGGCTTTAAATGAAGATGGTTTATTCAATGTCATGTACCTGCTTCATTCAACCAGCTGTTGCTATTTGAGTGACCAGCACGTATACGGCTATCGAAAACAAATTGAATCTGTCACGAGTCGATTCCAACCCAATAAAAATTTTGACAGTGCCACAGTTGCTATTGATCAGTATTGCCAGCCAATCAGTCAGGAATTATCATTGGAGCAGCAATTGCGCAGAAGGCAGGTCTCTATCAGCTTATGGCAGGCATTGAATATTTGTTCAGAAGAAAACCCGGCTTCTTATCGAGCAACGATTCGGCAGCTGAAGGAACTATTTGGACACCAAGAACTGCAAGGATGTTTCCCTTACATGGAAGAAGAGAAAATGAATCGCTACAAACGAGTTTATTACCAGCTGATAAAAAAAAGACGCACACACTTATTTTATCTTACGACCCGATTTTTACTGCCGACTGCTTCAAGGCTCGTAAAAAGATAGGTCTACTGATGGAAGATAAAAAAACATAAATGTTGATGGCGTTTATGTCGGGAAAGGAGAAAGTAAGATGAAAATTCTCTTTGTTGGACAAAATTTGCAGCAAGGTGGTGTCCAGATTGCTTTGGTCAATACATTAAAAGAACTGGTCAAGCAACAACATACGATCGATCTTTTCTTATTCGGCACTGGGGACTATGCTTCAGAAGTGCCTCCAGAAGTGAATTTTTACCAAGGTACTAAGGGATTGCAGTTAGTGGCTACGCCTTATCATAAACTAGCCCAGAAAAAAAACAGTTTCGATTATTGGTATCGATTAGGACTAACAATGGCAGTTCGGATTAAAAATCCTCATAGATTCTATGCTGATTTGTTCAAGCGTCAAAAAATGTTTGGGGGCTATGATGTTGCGATTTCCTATTTTACAGATATCCCACATGGCTACTTCAATCAAGGAACCAATCAATACGTAGCAGACTTTGTAGAAGCTCGACAAAAGATCGCTTGGATTCACAACGATCCATTTGAAGGGCATTTTGAAGTAGATCATTGCCGCCGAGTATATGGAAATTTCGATCGGATCATTTGTGTTTCGGAAGCTTGTGCTGTGAAATTCAGACAATTTTTACCAGAATATGCCGGTAAAATTGGAACGGTCTACAACTTTTTTCCTTTAGAAGAGATTCTAGAAAAAGCACAGTCTATCAAATCAGCAATGCAGATCCCTCTTGATACGCCACTTATAAAACTAGTGACAGTAGCTCGCATCGATAATCAACAAAAACGGCTGGATCGTATTTTAGAAGTTGGGAAAAAGTTGATTGAAAACAAGGTAACGAACTTTCATTGGGAGATCATTGGGGAAGGGCCAGATTTAAAAAGCAATCAAGAACAAATTCAATTGGCTGGACTAGAGCGTTTTATCGTATACCGCGGTTCACAGTTGAATCCGTACCCTGCAATAGCGCAAAGTGATTTATTTGTACTGACGTCGCAATATGAGGGGTATCCAATGGTCGTCAATGAAGCATTGATCTTAGGTGTTCCAGTAGTTACGACTCCTTATGCAGCAGCTGCAGAGCAAGTTGAGTCGGGCTGCAACGGAATCATCACTAAAATGGATATCGAAGATTTGTACCAACAGCTGAAAAGGCTGTTGGAAGATCCTGCAAAGATTCAGCAACTTAAAAATTATATTCAAAAACATCCGCTAACGAATCAAATGGCTATGGAGCAGCTGGATATCGTATTAGAAAAGAAGGGATAGTCAGCAGTTAGAACAGAAGAGGTGAAGTCCTTATGGAAATAGAATCAAGCAAAACACCATTCGTCAATGCGAGCAGTATGAGTTGCTTTTTTGGCACCTTGTTTGTACTACTTAAAATGATTTCAGGAAGCAATCTCTTTTTAATTCTTTTTTTAGCAACAGCAGGGGTAGGAATGCTGTTGGAAAAGCCAGAGAATAAAATCAAATTGCTGTTGTTTTTTACACCGTGGGCGTATGCCATCAAGTTTCATTTTACTCAGACTTCCTTATTTACGGTCATTACTATGATGTATTGTCTGATCATGCTGATGACGATCTTGATGAATCGAATTCAAATTCCGCCTTATTACTTAATCAGTATGCTGCTTTTTGTAGGTTATATTCTTTTTTCATTGATGTTGAATGCTTCGACTTCTTTAAAAGGGGCGGTTAGTTTCCTGGCAACTTTTGCTGCAGTTTATTTAGCAGTGATCTTCATTGAAAAGCGCGATACGTTCAAGAGTTGTGCCAGAACCTATGCTGCGGGACTGGCGGTCTCCAGCGTGATAACGTTCCTCGGTTCATTCATTCCTAGGATCAGGACTTATCTCGAAAGCTACGCTACTGCATACACAGTCAATACAGAAGGGCAACTGTATAGCCGTTTTTCAGGACTCGACATTGACCCCAATTACTATGCGATCCAAATTTTGATCGGTTTATCTTGTCTGGTGATGTTGGTGTTGGCAAGAGAAGCAAAGCTGATTGATTACTTGCTGTCTTTGCTGCTCATCATCTTTGGCCTTTTGTCTCTTTCTAAAATGTTTTTATTGAGTCTGGGATTACTGTTGACGTTTCTTCTGCTGCAACTAGTCAAAACAGATCTGAAGCAATTGATAAAAGTCTTGTTCTTGTTGACAGGCTTATTGGCAGTGGGGTTTATCTACGCAAAAGATTACTTTTATGAAGCATTTCTGTTCCGCTTTTTAAGTCAAGGAACAGATGCTTCCTCATTAACTACAGGACGTTCCACAATTTGGCTCCACTATTTGTACGGAATAACAAAAGACTTTAAATTGATGGTATTTGGAAATGGTGTCACTGGAGAATACTTGAATGGTGAGATTTCACATAATATGTATCTCATTGCTTGGTATTACTTAGGAATAGTGGGAATCTTGATTGTATTGCAGCTCTTTTTCCAAATGAATTCCATTTTGCGTTTTAATCTGAAGCGGCAGACCTCTTTATCCTTTTTCCACTATTCATCCATTACACTGTTGTTGCTGCTGATCACCAACTTTGCATTAGATTCCTTCATCATGCATTACTTCGGCGTTCATCTCTTTTTAGTCTTGATCGGCATTAACAGTCTGGCAAAACCTGTTCAGATAGAAGAAAATAATCGGTTGGCGATGATTCGTTCAGACCACTAAGGAAGTGAATGAGCAAATGAAGGAAACTGCGACTAGAAAAAATGTATTGTCCGGATTGGTCTGGAAACTCTTGGAAAGAGGAGGAGATCAGGTTATCCAATTCATCATTCAATTGATGTTGGCTCGTCTGCTTCTTCCCGAAGATTATGGTCTGATCGCTCTGATCGCTATTTTTATCGCTTTGGCTAATGTGTTTATTCAGACCGGTTTTACGACTGCGCTGATCCAAGCTAAAGAAATAGATGAACTGGACTACGCTTCAGCTTTTTATTTCAGTTCTTTTTTAACCGTTCTGCTGTATATCTGCTTATTTTTGACAGCCCCTGTCATTGTCGGCTTTTATGGCAAACTCCAGTTAGTTCCCGTTATCCGAGTGCTGGCACTCTCCTTATTTTGCGGCCCCTTAAACTCGATCCAATACGCCATTGTTTCCCGCACACTGCAATTTAAAAAGTTCTTTTTCAGCAGCTTGAGCGGCACACTCATTTCTGGTGTCGTAGGCGTTTATCTAGCCTATGAAGGATTTGGTGTCTGGGCATTAGTTGGGCAGCAGCTCTCCAACATTTTTATTGACACTTTCGTATTATGGTTTACAGTGAGCTGGCGGCCAAAGCTGATTTTTTCATTTCAACGCATCAAAAAACTGCTTTCTTTCGGTTGGAAGATGCTGACCTCAACTTTACTGGACACCTTGTACACCAACTCATACGGATTGGTGATTGGAAAGGTGATCAGCCCCACTATGCTGGGATATTACAATCGGGCAAATCAATTCCCCAGTATCATCGTCAATAATGTCAATAACTCCTTATCCACTGTTTTATTCCCCGTTATGTCCGCTAGTCAAGAGGATAAGCCGCATATCCGATCAATGATGAAACGCTCATTACAGGTCAGTTCCCTGATTATTTTCCCGCTGATGACGGGATTGATCATTTGTTCAAAGGCACTGGTAACCACTCTGCTGACCGATAAATGGTTGGCTTCTGTTCCATTGATCCAACTGATCAGTTTAGCCTATGCCTTTTATCCTCTGCACATTACCAATATTGTAGCCATATCTTCTCTTGGAAAAAGCGACTTGATTTTGAAATTGGAAGTTATCAAAAGGGTTTTGAGTCTAATTTGCCTGTTCATTAGTATTCCATTTGGTATTTATGTCATTGTTGCTTTCGAGCCAGTCATTTCTATCGCAACGTTTATTTTAAATGCTCGACCGAATAAAAAATTATTGGACTATGGTGTAAAGGAACAACTGATGACCATTTTGCCTTACCTGATGCTCTCCGTCGCAATGGGGATAGTTGTTTATCCGCTAGGGTATTTGCAACTAGGCAGTTTAACTACATTGATTTTACAAGCTACTACGGGTGCAGCGTTCTATTTTGGGGCATCCCTGATGATCAAAACGAGCAGCATCCATTATTTGTTGGCTGCGGCAAAAGAATTGATATGGAGACGAAAACAAGTAGAAAGACCACTAACGATTACGAAAAGCGGGAGGGAATACGATGAGTAAAAAAATTGACTTCATCGAGTTGCTTAAAATTGTTCAGAAAAATTGGCTGGTCATCTTATGTACAGGAATATTAGGCTTTGCGTTGTCTTATTATACGACTGTTTACCTGGTCACCCCCCAGTACCAAGCTAAGACACAGCTGCTTGTCAATCGTCCAAATACAGAAGAAGGAAACATGGACTTGAATGATATCCAATCGAACATCCAAATCATCAATACGTATCGCGATATTTTAACAGATTCTGTGGTGATTGATCAAGTGTTGAGCGAACTGGATGAACCATTGACAGAAGAAGCATTGATAGAGAAAATGTCTATCGTTATTCAAGAAGACTCGCAGATTTTCAAGATTGAAGTAGTGGATGACAGTCCCGATAGAGCGGCTGAGATAGCTAATTTGATTGCGACGACTTTCCAAGAAAATGTGGGTAATATCTTACATGTTGAAAACGTAGCGATCTTATCTGCGGCTAAGATCAACTCCACACCGATATCGCCTCGTACGAATTTTAATGTATTGATCGGGACAATGATCGGTCTGATCGTTGGAATCAGTATCAGCTTGATGAAAGTTATGCTGGATACGAAGATCCATGATGAAAAAGTGATTACAGAAAAGCTGGGTTGGATTCAGCTGGGAACAATCTCTGAAATGCCCAAAGCCTTTGTTCTACGAGCAGAAGAAGAAAAAAAGTCGGTCAATAACGCTCAGATAGAAGAAAATGAGCGAGCAGAAAAGGAGCCCAGCCATGTTCGATAACTTTCCCCAAGTGCTCAATAACTTGTTCAATAAAAAGAAAACAGAACCAAGGAATACAGCTTATGAGATCGTAACGATGACGAGACCACAATCCTTTATCGCTGAAGAATATCGAACATTGCGCACCAATATTCAGTTTTCAATGGTAGATAAAAAGCTGAAAACGCTCCAATTTACATCGAGTGGGCCGAATGAAGGAAAAACGACAACTGCTATCAATGTCGCTGTTCTCTTTGCCTCTCAAGGAAAAAAAGTTTTGTTGGTTGATGCAGACATGCGTAGACCTTCGTTACACAGTATTTTTCAAGTTTCCAATCAAAAAGGGTTGTCCACTATTTTAACGGATGAAAGGCCCAATCCAGCTTCTGTCATTTATCCCTTAGAACACCAGCGCTTGTTTCTAATGACCAGCGGCATTCAGCCGCCGAACCCATCTGAGTTGTTGGCTTCTAAGCAAATGAATATCTTGATGCAGTACTTTAAGGAACATTATGACTTGATTATCTTTGATTTACCGCCTATTCTGCCTGTTACAGATGCTCAAATCATGGCGAGCAAAGTTGACGGAACCATCTTTGTGATCCGGCACGATTCAGCTCATCTAAATGAAGTCCTGCAAGCAAAAGAAATGCTGCAGCGTGTTCATGCGAATGTCGTTGGAGCGGTCTTTAATGACAAGCCGCGAAATAAAAAAATGTCTGGTACTTATTATAGTCAAACTGAAAATTGATATCGTCCCCATATGATTCAGCAAAAGACGAATGGAGGAGTATAGATATGAAGAGAGAATGGCCAGTAAAAGATATGCCGCAAAAAGATATTCGAACGGTTTTTTATAAACCCGCATTTTTACGTTACCCCATCGCAAGAAAATGGATAGACTTAGGGTTAGACCACCTGTTGCTCTTTCTTTCTTGGACGGTTGCCTACATCTTTTTAGAAAACCTGCTTTTTATCCCACTTCCATTTGCCTTTTTCTTCTTAACCACTATTTGGATCAGTTACAGTGTATTTTCACTTTGGACGGATTCCTGTGCGATGATTTATCGGTATACGGATATTAAAGAAATGATCAAAGTGATGGGAGGTTTTACTCTTTCTATCGCGATCTCTGCTACTCTATCTTTATTTTTAACGAGCGGTGCACGTGTCCAATTTATTCTGCTGGTTTATTTCTTGTCGCTTCTAGTGACAGGCGGCAAGTTTGTTTTTGTTAAAGCTAAGAGTGAAATGGACGGTTTTAAGAAGAAACGCCAAGTTCCCGTCAGAAAAATACGGACTTTAGTGGTAGGAGCTGGGGACGGCGGCAGCTTATTTATCAAAAACAGCCAGAAACATTTACCTGAGATCCAGTTGATCGGAATCGTGGATGATGATGCGGCTAAACACCACATGCGTGTATTCGGGGTTCCTATTTTAGGTGGGACTGCAGACATTCCTTATTTGGTAGCTGTTCAAGAGATCGAACAAATCACTATTGCTATTCCCTCGTTAGTGCCTGAGGATCTGGAGAGAATCCTTGAATTGTGCAACCAAAGTCAAGCGACAGTCAATCTGATGCCTTCGATTGAAGATGTAGTGAGCGGCAAACTATCTGTCCAACGTTTTCGTGAAGTAGATGTAGTTGATTTATTAGGAAGAGATGAAGTTACGTTAGATACGAAACAATTAGCTAGAGAATTAAGCGGAAAAACCTTATTGATCAGTGGAGCCGGGGGTTCAATCGGTTCTGAAATCAGTCGTATTTTAGCTTCATTTTCTCCTCAAAAACTGATTCTCTTAGGACATGGCGAAAATTCTATTTATCAAATTCATCGTGAATTGAACAAACGATATGGTGGGAAAATTGAGATTATTCCCGTGATTGCAGATGTTAAAGATCGTGCCAGAATGTTTGAAGTGATGAAGCTGTACAAACCGGATATTGTGTATCATGCGGCGGCACATAAACACGTTCCTATGATGGAACTGAATACTGCTGAGGCCGTTAAAAATAATGTTTATGGGACAAAGAATATTGCTGAAGCCTCAAAAGCAGCTGGTGTAGGAACTTTTGTTATGGTGTCAACGGATAAAGCAGTTAATCCTCCAAACGTTATGGGGGCTACTAAACGCTTGGCAGAGATGATCGTGACAAGTTTGAATGAGCCGGGCGGTACGAATTTCGCAGCTGTCCGTTTTGGAAATGTATTAGGAAGCAGAGGAAGCGTAGTACCATTGTTTAGGGAACAAATCAAAGCGGGAGGGCCTGTTACTGTGACAGACTTTCGAATGACCCGTTACTTTATGACGATTCCGGAAGCTAGTCGTTTGGTCATCCAAGCAGGCGCATTGGCAAAAGGCGGTGAAATTTTCGTGCTGGATATGGGTAAACCTGTCAGAATCGTTGATTTAGCCAGAAAAATGGTGCAGATCAGCGGCTATACAGACAACGAGATCGAAGTGGTCGAAACGGGAATCAGACCAGGCGAAAAATTGTATGAAGAACTGTTAATCGCCAGTGAGAATACTGGAGAAAAAGTGTTTGACAAAATTTTTGTCGGAAAAGCAGTTCAGAAACCACTAACAGATATCGTAGCGTTTTTACAAATGATAGAAGGCGAAAATGAAAAAACGTTGCGTGATGATCTGATTACCTATGCAAGGCTTCATCAACAACAAATGCCTAAAGAAGAAAAACAGCCTGAAATAGAAGGTATTGTCAGAGAGAAACAGTTAGCTTAATTAGAAATGCACCATCAGCGGACCGGAGACTTTAAGCATCTTCTGCGGTTCGCTTTTTCTATAACTATAGCAGGACGTAAAAGCAGCTAATAGAGGCTCTTTATATTCTAGCGATGGTAAGAAATTTTCTCCGGCCTGTGGGTTGCTTAGGGAAAACTATAGGAACGCCAGCGTCAAATGTTGTAGAATCCTTATAGAAAGTACAAGAGGTTTTAAGTTATTTTAGCTGCTTTTTTCGATATAATGAAATAAAAATAAGAGCTGAAGTTGAACGGAAGGAAAAAAGGTGGGGCCCCCTCCTGCTGGCATGAGTGGTCACCTAGATCTTTTTGAACCATGGGGAGGGAGGAAATTTCGGCTTACATTAACTTATTTAGATCCGGAGTATGCTTAAGCCGGAGAAACAGAAGAAAATAAGATATCTCAACAGGACCATGAAGATGGATGGAACTTGACCTTAGATAATTTGGCAGTTTTTGTAACTAAAAAAGAGGATAAAAATAAGTGGTTTTGAGAATCTGAAAGGATGGTAAATTGAGCGAGCAAGTAAACAAAGCAGCGCAAATGATTCAAGATTCAAAACGAATTGTGGCTTTCACGGGAGCGGGAATCAGTACAGAAAGTGGAGTGCCGGATTTTCGTTCAGCAGGCGGTTTTTTGGATCAGTTATCTGGCACACACTATACTGGTGAAGAAGCGCTAAGTGTGCCTTTTTTTGAACAATATCCGGAACTGTTTTTTGAAAACTACCGTAATACGTTAGATTTTCCAGATGCTGAACCCAACTTTGGGCATCAATTTTTTCAATTGCTGGAAGCAAAAGGGAAGCAAGTGACGATAGTAACGCAAAATATCGACAATTTGCATGAAGCTGCTGGGAGTTCAACAGTGTTCTCATTACATGGCAATGCGACCAAATGGAAATCTGTCAATACCCATAAATCCGTCGTAAAAGAAGAGGTACGTTGGGATGAAAAAGGGATAGCAGTAGAAAGTAAAGGTAATGTAGTGAGACCTGATATTGTGTTATATGGAGATCAACTGGATCAGCAAGTGCTTAGCGGTGCCATAAAAGCTATTCAAGAAGCTGATTTATTGATGGTCATTGGTACAAGCTTGAATGTCATGCCGGCTGCTTATTTGTTAGATGATTTTCGTGGAAATCAGTCGATCTTGATTAACCAAACGGATGTAGCTGGAATGGACCGATTTGATGTAGTAGTAAAAGAAAAAAGCGGCCAATTTTTACAGAAAGTGTGGCATATGCTAACTCAGGAGGAAAATACATGAACCGATTGAATTTGATTACGTTAGGTGTAAGAGATATTGTGAAGTCCTTACATTTTTATCGAGATGGTTTGGGGTTTGATGTGAAAGTTATTGGAACAGAAGCATCGCCTGAAGTGGTCTTTATTAACAATGACGGAACTAAAATCTCCCTATTTCCTTTGGAAGAATTAATAAAAGATATCCAGTCTCCTCAGCCGATTAGTCCTGTAGAAGGATTTAACGGTATTTCACTGGCGTATAATGGAAAATCAAAAGAAGAAGTGGACGAGATCTTTGCTTTGGCAGAAAAAGCGGGAGCGTTGATCGTTAAAAAGCCGGAAGTCGTTTTTTGGGGTGGATACAGCGGTTATTTTCAAGATCCTGATGGCATCTACTGGGAAGTGGCCTATGGAGAAGATTGGGAATTTGATGACAATGATATGCTGATCATCAAATAGAAATTGTAGTAGAAGAATGGATAACTTCTTTATATGTTTTTTACTGCTCGAGAGGGCTGCTATTCGTCGGATAAGAGCCTTCTGAGAATAGGACCCTACCTATTTAATAAGAGGTAAGCCCGTTATAATGGACGCTGCAGAAAAAAAGGAAGACACGACAAAGAGCCTGATTTACTTTCAATTTTGAAATCAGGCTTTTTGGTCTATATTTTTAAAGGTTGGCAGGATTGAACGATTT